>JAFDJC010000163.1 GCA_019307665.1 Deltaproteobacteria bacterium
GTACCGAGTTGTTTTGCCCTGACAACCGCAAGGTCCCTGGCGTTGTAACGAAGACCCGTTTCCTGCTTGTAGGACGAATCATGCTCCTCATCGACGATTATTATTCCAGGGTTCTTCAAAGGGGCAAAAATTGCCGACCTTGCGCCTATGACAATCTGAACATCATCGTTCCTGATTTTAAGCCACTGATCATACTTTTCGCCGGAAGAAAGACCGCTGTGCAGAACTGCGATATGTTGTCCAAACCGTGCCCGGAACCTCCTTTCTGTCTGGGAAATCAGGGATATTTCAGGGACAAGCACAATGACTGAAAAACCCAGATTGATCGCTTCCTGTGAGGCGTGCATGTATACTTCTGTTTTTCCACTGCCGGTGACGCCTTTCAGAAGAAAGCTTTTAAAACCGTTTCCCAGGGTTTCAACAACAGCTTCTACTGCAACGCCTTGTTCCTCTGTCAGCCGGGGAGGAACATCAGGCTGTATGTCTTCACCGAATGGGTCTCGGAAAACCGATTTTTTTGTTATTGCGATATGACGGTTTGCTTCAAGGTAGTTGAGAAGCCCTTTTGCCTTAGGCATAAGAGACAAAAGCTGCTTTTTTGGAATCTCTTTTTCTAGTAAAATCAGGTTGATTATTTGTTTTCTTTGATTAAAGAAACGGTCTTTTGGGATATCAGGATTGAGCACCGACAGATAAGACTCGATCTTTGTCCGTGTCCTGGATTTTCCCATCACCTGCCTGATCTCAAGAAGACCTTTACCCTCCATCTGTTTCAGCAAAGCATTGGAGATATCTTTTTTAATTCTGCGAGAAATGTCTTTCCGGGCCAAAGCGCTTGATCCCAGACAATTCAGAACGTCAAGCCTTAAGCCGGATTCGGTATTTTTTCTAACCGCTTCGTTCCCTTTTTGAGTGGCTGACACAACTGAAAAGTCGAATATGTTGATACCTGATGGTAGTGCCCCTTGAATTATTTCACCGATGGGATGGATATAGTAATCGGCTATCCATTTAAAAAACTTGACCATGGACTCAGGGAAGAGTGGTTCATGATCAAGAACATCCAGAATAAGTTTGGTTTTGAATTTGTTGCCCGGCTGACTGCCTCCAAGGATATATCCGGTTACTTTTCGCGATTTGAACGGAACCAGCACTCTTTTTCCAATGGCAATCATGGACGAAAGAGGTTCTGAAACAGCATAAGTATATGTTTTGTAAACAGGGACAGCAACCGCCACATCGATGTATGTCTTTTGACCGGTCGGCATCAACCTATCTTTCATCTATGGGTAAATAGTCCCCCTTGGCTTTTCCAATATAAATCTGCCGGGGTCTGCTGAGCCGCCAGTGGGGATCGTCCATACTTTCCTTCCACTGCGAAATCCAACCCGGAAGCCTGCCGATGGCAAACATGACGGTAAACATATTTGTTGGAATACCCATGGCTTTAAGCACGATGCCGCTATAAAAATCAACGTTTGGGTAAAGGTTATGATCGATGAAATAGTCATCTTTTAAAGCGACTTCCTCGAGTTTTCGTGCACTGTCAAGTAGCGGATCGCTTATTTTAAGCTTGGCAAGAACCTTATCACATGTTTCTTTCATGATTTTTGCGCGGGGATCATATGTTTTGTAAACCCTGTGGCCGAATCCCATCAAGCGGAACGGATCATTTTTATCTTTTGCCTTTGCGACTGCTTTATTAATATCCCCACCGTTTTTTTGAATTTCTTCCAGCATTACAATGACGGCCTGGTTTGCGCCACCGTGCAGGGGACCCCACAGGGCAGCGATGCCTGCCGAGACCGATGCGTAGATATTGACGCGCCCGCTTCCCACAACCCTTACCGCAGCAGTTGAACAGTTCTGTTCGTGGTCGGCGTGAAGTATCCAGAAAAGATTCAAGGCGTTGACAAGATCATCGTCCGGGATATAGGGGTTTACAGGGCTGTCGAACATCATGTTAAGAAAGTTCTGGCAGTACGTATAGTCTGGTCGCGGATAGACCACCTTGTGCCCCCTTGATATCTTATATGACACGGCTGCCAAAGTTCTGACCTTGGAAAGAAGACGCAACATTGTTCTTTCAATTAATTCCTCCGTTGTCATCAGTTCCGGGTAAAAACTTCTAAGCGCATTGACCATTGCCGACAGAATGTTCATGGGGTGTGATCTGCTTGGAAAATTTGTAAAGAATTCCTGCATATCTTCATGCACCATGGACTGATCGTTTAAAACAACCCTGATATTGGTTAACTCCTCCCGTGTGGGCAAAGAGCCGTGGATCAACAGATATGCGGTTTCAACAAAGGTAGAATGCTCGGCAAGCTGCTCAATGGGTATCCCGCGGTATCTAAGTATCCCGTTTTCACCATCCATAAATGTGATGGCGCTCTGACAACTTCCGGTGTTTCCGAATCCGGGATCATAAGTGATATATCCGGTTTCAGCCCTCAGTTTTCTGATGTCTATTGCTTTTTCATTTTCCAAACCTGTTATTACAGGCAGCTCATATGTTTTGCCGTCAATTATTAACTTTGCTGTTTCAGTCATAAAAACCTCCTGGTTGAACCTAAAAATACTTTTTACCGCTAAAGGGTGCCCGAGGCCAAACTTTACTCCTGTTTATCTCGACCTGTTTATCTCGACCTGTTTATCTCGACCTGTTTATCTCGAATCGATTGAAAAAAGGTTACTGTTTTGGCCGGCAGAATATCTTTTCGCACAGACATTGTTTTTTCAATGAAAAATTTCTTATACAACAAATATACAATTCAGGTCAAGCAGGCCAACACTTTTAATTGCACCCCTTCCATCGTCACTCCTTTACATGGCCATTCAGCTATGTTAATAACCTCAATAACACGCGGTAAATATTTTACAATATTATTACGACAATAGAGAAATATGACATTGCGTACCTTAAAACTTCCAAAAATAAAGGATCTTTTTTCTCAACCGATTTCTTTATTTTCCGCACTTGACGAAATACCCATAGGAATCCTGATTTTGAATACTGATCGAAAGGTTGTTTTTTTAAACCGTGCCATGGAAGGCCTTACAGGTTTTTCAGGAAAAGAAGCCTTAAATATTTCATGCTATAATATCACTCGCAATAAGATATGCCTGAGAGCTTGTCCTGCCCTGCTTTTAAAAAATGATTCGGAACCGGTATGCATTGAGAGTGATCTGATAAACCGTGACCGCCGGCTTATCCCTGTACGCATTACACTGGCCCGGTTGAATGATATTAAAGGAAAACCAGCGGGTTTTCTTGAAACAGTAGAAGATTTACGTTCTGTCAAAGAGCTTAGCGTCAAAATGAACCGGGCCTATAGTTTTGGTGATATTATCGGCAAAAGTGAACAAATGGAAAAACTGTTTCAAATAATTCCTGCTCTTGCCCAGAATGACACATCTATACTGATTACCGGTGAAACAGGTACAGGAAAAGACTTACTGGCTGAAGCGATTCATCAATCTTCAAATCGTGCTAAAGGACCTTTTATTAAGCTCAATTGTGGCGCTTTTCCGGAAACACTGCTGGAATCAGAAATTTTCGGACACATGAAAGGAGCTTTTACCGGTGCTGTATCCGACAAACCCGGAAGAATCCGTCTTGCAAACAACGGCACACTTTATCTCACAGAAATAGGTGACCTTCCGTTTCCGCTTCAGGTTAAATTGCTCACCTTTCTTGATGACAAGGTCTTTTACCCCCTGGGCAGCGCAAAACCAATACAGGTTGATGTGAGAATAGTTGCCGGAACTCATCGAAACCTGGAACAGATGGTACAGAATGGCGGTTTCAGAGAAGATCTTCTATTTCGACTAAACGTTGCCAGGCTTAAACTTCCACCATTAAGAGAAAGAGGCGATGATGTACGGCTTCTTCTCGATTATTTCATCAACAGGTTTGCTTCCCATTTTGGCAAAAAAACACAAGGGTTTACAGACGATGCTCTCATGATCCTTAAAAACTACCGCTACCCTGGAAATGTAAGAGAACTGAAAAATATTGTGGAATATTCCATAAATATCTGCCAGGGTAAAAAAATTGGATCAAAACATCTTCCTGCTTATCTGACGGAAAAATCTGAAAATAGCGATTCTGATATATTAGAAACCAGGGGGTTATCACCTCTTCCGGGAAAAAAACAATATGATAAGGAAGATCTTTTCACAGGCCAAAACTGGGCATCTGTTGAAAAAAAAATGATTATTAATGCCCTTATTAAGGCACGTGGTCGAAAGAGCAAAGCAGCAGCTATTTTAGGATGGGGACGGAGTACACTTTGGAGAAAAATGAAACAATATGAAATAGAACAATAAAAAATACTGTTCAACAGTTTAATATTTTGTTAAATTTTTTAAAACCTATCGAAAAGGCGATGGTTGCATAAAGTTTCATAATGTGCCAAGGTCGGCTTAAAACAGATGGAATTATTTATCCATATGGATCGGAAAATACTTATACCACTTTATAACAAAGAAGTAGCTCCCAGGTTTGACCTTGCTTCCGAGGCACTCATTGTTTCAATGGATAAAAAGAAAAAAAGTCGGGAAAGAACTGTGATGCTGCCACAGGCTTCAGCAGAAAAGCTTTGCCATCTTATTCTTATTGAAAATATTCAGGTTGTGATATGCGGCGGTATTGAAGATGAGTATTATCAGTATTTAACCTGGAAAAAAGTGACTGTCCTTGATTCGGTAATAGGCCCATATGAAGTTGTATTGGAACGGTTTGCAAGTGGTCTGTTGCAGCCAGGAGATATAGATCCTGGAAATGCAACCTGACGGGAATTAATAAAATGTATTTTAGTAAAATCAAAAAATTCGCTAAACGTTTAAATAAAATTATTTTCTCTAAATATTCGCTTGACCGCTATAGCAGACGCCGCAGAAATATTTCCATAATGATGATACTGATAACCGTCATCCCGCTTACCTTGATGGCGATTATCAATTCTCACCAATATCAGAAAAACCTTAAGACGGAAATTGTTAACCCTATTCATTCAACAGCCATCAAGGCTTCGCATTCTTTAGAGCTTTTTCTGGAGGAACGTCTTTCAGCTATTCGTTTCATTGCATCCTCATTCGATTTTGATACACTATCCGACACTAGGACCCTAAATCGTATTTTCCGAGTATTGCGTAAAGAATTCGGTGGTTATGTTGATTTGGGTTTAATCACATCAGACGGCACCCAGGTAAACTATGCGGGGCCCTATGATCTTCTGGGCAAAAACTATTCGGAACAACACTGGTTTCAGGTTGCATCTGTAAGAGGCGTCTATATAAGCAATGTTTTTATGGGTTACAGGGAGACGCCCCATATTGCAATGGCTGTGCAGCATCTGACTGACAGCGGAAAATCATGGTATCTAAGAGCCACTATGAATACGGAAAAATTCAAAAATATTATAGCATCCATGGGACTGGCCGCAAGCTGTGATGCCTTTTTAATCAATCATAAAGGCATATTGCAAACCCATTCAAAATATTATGGAAAAGTTCTTGAACCCTGCGCGCTCTCCGGCATAGAAAAAAATATCACTCTGCAACAAGTTGATGAAATTACAGACAATAGTGGCCGCAAGATTTTTATTGCAGCCACGGCTTTTAATCATCACGATTTTACACTTGTTATTGTAAAGCCGAGTTCCATTGCTTTGAAGTCACTCTATACCCTTAAAAACAACATGTTCTTTCTTTATGTTTCAAGCGTTGTATTAATTATTCTTATCATTCTCAGGCTTACAGGCACTCTTATAAAACGTATCAGGCAATCTGATGAAAAAAGAGAACTTGCATTTCGGGAACTTGAGCATAGCCAGAAACTGTCATCCATTGGAAGACTCGCTGCCGGAGTGGCTCATGAAATTAACAATCCACTTGCTATTATCAGGGAAAAAGCAGGACTGATGAGGGACCTCTTTGAATATGGAAAAGAAGACAAAACAAAATTTATTAACGCAACAGGATCTATCATTAATTCAGTAGAACGCTGTAAAAAAATCACTCACCGACTCCTTGGGTTTGCCAGGCGTATTGAAACCAGTATCGAAAAATTGAACCTGGGCGAAGTTCTTCAGGACACTCTCGGTTTTCTTGAAAAAGAAGCCCAGAATCGTAACATAGAAGTTAAATGTCAGTTTGAGGATAGCCTTCCGCAAATATCCTCGGATCAAGGTCAACTGCAGCAGGTTTTTCTTAACCTGCTGACCAATGCCTTTGCCGCAGTAAAAGACGGAGGCATTATTTCCATCAAAACCTGGACAAAAGACACTAAGACCGTTGGAATTTCTATTCGCGATAACGGCCATGGAATGACTGAAACAGTCAGACAACAAATTTTTGAACCCTTTTTCACAACAAAAAAAGGATATGGAACAGGTCTTGGACTTTCGATCACTTACGGGATTATTAAAAAACTCGGCGGAGATATCAGTGTGGAAAGCAAAGAAGGTAAAGGAACTGCATTTACTGTTTATCTGCCTATAACTCAAGAAGTTTGAAACAGGAGATAAAAATGAAGAAACTGAAAGTTCTGCTTGTAGACGATGAAGAAGACTTTGTTGCCACGCTGGCTGAAAGGCTTGAACTAAGAGAAATTGAAACCAAAATTGCTACTGATGGCGAAACCGCTCTGGATATAATCGGCAAGGAACCTTTCAGTGTTATTGTACTTGATTTAATGATGCCGGGTCTAAGTGGCCTGGAAGTTTTACAGCGAATAAAACAGATGAACATTTCCGCTCCGGTTATCCTTCTAACGGGTCACGGATCGACCAGGGAAGGTATTGAAGGTATGCGCCTTAAAGCTTTTGATTATCTCATGAAACCTTTACAGATAGAAGAATTAATAAAAAAAATTAAGGAAGCAGCCATAAACAATAAATGACAATTCTGTTTTTTAGGAGCATGCATGCAAAACAATAATGAAAAACAAACCGCATTTTTTGGAAAAATAACCGCAGGAATAACCCATGAAATTAATAATGTTCTTGCAATTATCAAGGAATCATCAGGTCTTATGGAAGATATAGCAAATATCTCTGCTGTTGTTTCAGATAAATATCAGGAAAAATTTTTCAACTCTCTGTCTACAATTAAAGGGCAGCTTAAGCGAGGCACAGAACTGATCAATAATTTAAACCGGTTTGCGCACATTCCTGACAACATTTATGCAAAAATCGACCTTTATGAAGCTGTCAAACAAATTATTGTTCTTGCCAGCCGGTTTGCCAGGCTTAAAAAAATAACTCTTGAAATAGACCATCCTGG
>JAFDJC010000164.1 GCA_019307665.1 Deltaproteobacteria bacterium
ATAAAAAGAATATCCGTAATGTTTCTCATGCTCTTCAAAGAGCTTCATTTCTTCTTCTATTTCCTTAATAACGGATTGCATGATACTGTCTTCCGAGTACTTGAAAGAGTTCATATTTTCTCTAAGTGGTCCATAGTAATTATCCCACCAAGCCTTTGATGGCAAACGGTGAATCCCTAAAATCTCAAAACCTGATGCATTTGCATGATTTGAGTTTTCTGATTCAGTGCCGATGGCAGGGTAGGCATTTCGCCAATAAACTCGTACAGATTCAGGCATTTCACTTGTGAAATAGCTCAATTCCGAGATGACAGCAATTCCATTAGCTGCCATCAATGGTCTCCAAGCCTTCAATGCACCTTCAAATGTCAAGTTATAAGCGGCTCCCTCGGACCAAAGCAGATCAATGGTTTCTGGTTTCCAATCAAGACTCCCCATGTCGGATTCAATCGCTTCTACTAAATGTTCAAGTCCTCGCTGTTTTGCTCGATTTATCAGCTCATCAAGAAATTCTCGCGAGAAGTCTACTGCCCGTATCTTTGATTTAAATCTGTCCGCCAGGAATAGTGTTCCAGCACCAGCACCGCAACCGATATCAGCTATACGTGGATTTGCCGGTAACTCTTTAATCAGCGAAAGTATATGATTCGAATAGGTTGTATCACCTGGGCCTTGTCTCTCTAAGCCGAGATGTAATTTAATAAGTGCTTGAATATATTTCTCATGTTCTTCCATTTAAGTAGCTCTCTTCTTCTAAATTGTTACGTTAAGCTGCTGGTTGATGCAACTACAAGGCATCTTAAAACGCTAACAGTGTTGATAGATGTAAAATTTTTCCATGATATCAGACCACATATATGGAAAATATTTCCACCTAACCGTATATTACGTTGAAAACATGGAAAACAGGGCAAAACTCGAACCAAATCCAAAACCATTGATTATCGGGTACATTTTCCCTGCCTTAATATCAATTGTAGTTGATTGCGATAAATCGCTTAATAATTGTTGGAATATATAACATTGCACAATCGGCAGTTACCGCATGCAATAGCGATAATTCACAGAATCACTATCTTTTTGTTATGTCAACATAAAATGACTGAAACTGATTGACGGGGTTCGCGAAACCATGCGTCACATAATTGTTCGATCCAACCAGAACAGGAAAATTATTTTTTAAGTTTTTGTATAACGTTGTCCTTATGATTAAAAAATATGAAAAGGGCTGTTATACAGGTTGCGATGACGGCAGACCCTGAATCAAATTCGGAACCAAATCCGGAACCAAGAAATATGTTAATTGTGCCAACAGCGAGAATAGCTGTCATGACAAAAGAAGAGATAAACGGAGTACGGAAAAAAAGATATATCAATCCCCAGGCCAATGACGCAATGCAGGCTGCAAGCGGTGTCAATACAAAGGTGAACCCAAGATAGTTTGCTACGCCTTTTCCTCCCTTGAAATTATGGAAACAGGGGTAACGGTTTCCTATTATAAGTGCAAGGCCCGGCCATGTGATATATGATGTATTTAAAATGCAAAGTGATGCATAAGCAATAAGCATTGCTCTTCCCATGTCCAGCATCAGGACTGCCAAGGCCCAGAAAATTCCAGCCTGACGATAAACATTTGTGGCGCCGGCATTTCCGCTAAAATTATTACGAGGATCTTCTTTCCCCAAAATTTTAAATAGAATAATGGAAAAGTTAATAGAGCCTGCAATATAAGCTCCTGCAAAGAAAATTATGAGGAGAGCAATCATCGTTTTTATCCCTGCGAAATTTAAGTAACATTTTTTCTTGCCCATTTTTTTGTTACCATTGTACGAAAAATTTAGAAAGGAAATTCCCAGATAATATTAACAAATAGCATTCATATATAAAAAAAGTTGACACTCTCTTTTTTAAAAAGGTAACTTAACTTAAACTAAACGCTTTTCCGCAATTTTTTCATAGTGGCAGAATTTTTTTTTAGGAAAAACATATGGGTGACAAAGAAAAGAGAGTTGCAATAGTAACAGGAGGAAGCAGAGGGATCGGCCGGGCTATTTCTCTTGAGTTAGCCGGATACCAGTATTATGTCATTGTAAATTATAGAGCAGACCGCGCCGCAGCAGAAGAGACTCTCGGCTTGATTGAGAAGGCGGGTTCTGATGGGCAGGTATACCGGTTTGATGTTTCAAAAGCCGAAGAGACTAAAGAAGCGATTGGTCAGATTGCTTCGCAATTTGAGAATCTTGAAGTCCTTGTAAACAATGCCGGTATAACAGCTGACGGATTGTTTGTTATGATGTCTGAAAGTAAATGGGATTCAGTTATTAATACTACACTAAAAGGTTTTTACAATGTAACCAAACCGGTTTTAAAAAAGATGATTTCTAAAAAAAGAGGCTCTATCGTATCAATCTCATCTATTGCAGGCCTTGTCGGCAACAAGGGGCAGGCAAATTACTCAGCGGCAAAAGCCGGATTGATAGGAGCTTCTCGAAGCGTAGCATTGGAGGTTGCCAGGCTGGGAATTCGTGTAAATGTTGTGGCCCCTGGATTGATCCAGACCGACATGATTAAAGATGCACCCGCAGATGTGATCAAAAAGATGATTCCAATGGAAAGAATCGGACTTCCCGGGGAAGTGGCTAAAACAGTTCGGTTCCTTTGTACTGATGACGCTTCTTATATCACCGGTCAGGTATTATCCGTTAATGGCGGTATGTTTTGAATTTTATTTTTCGGATAGTAACCGTTAATTCGTAATAATTTTTGAAAATACATCGCTGTTCATATCAGAGGTAAAGCCTTGTTTCAGGTAGTGGTAACCAATGGCAGCTATCATAGCTGCATTGTCACCGCAAAGATCAGCAGGCGGGATATGAACCGACAGTCCTTTTAGAGATGCCTGCTTTTCTACACTTTTTCGCAAATGACTGTTTGCCGCAACACCACCCACAACAGCAACATGGCTTACGCCTTTTACTTCTGCTGCCAAAATCAGTTTGTGTGTCAGGACCTCGACAACCGACTCCTGGAATCCGGCTGCAATATCCGTGATTTCATGGGAAAATGTTTCCGAATGTTTTTGAATATACCGGCTGACCGCTGTTTTGATACCGCTGAAACTGAAATCAAATGCTGATTTATCAAGGTATGGTTTCGGAAAGGGGATTTTTAAAGGATTTCCTTTCCTTGCAAGACTGTCTATGGCGCTTCCTCCCGGATAACCAAGACCGAGCATTTTAGCGACTTTGTCGTACGCCTCTCCCGCGGCGTCATCCCGGGTCCGGCCCATTATTTCAAGCTCTGTGTGTGACACCGCATGGTAGATGCTGGTGTGTCCGCCTGACGCAAGGAGAGCGGTAAAAGGGAAGGCCGGAGGTTCGGGTGTAAGAAATACTGAATTGACATGGCCTTCCAGATGATTGACTCCTACCCAAGGGATACCCAGGGAACAGGCATAGCCCTTGGCAAAGGAAAACCCCACAAGAAGCGAACCGATAAGGCCCGGTCCCTGAGTAACGGCGATGGCATCGATCTGATCGGGCCGTTTCCCGGCTTTATCCAAAGCATCTTCTACAACAGGAACAATCGATTCAATATGCTTTCTGGATGCCAGTTCAGGAACAACGCCACCAAAAGGATGATGGACGTCAATCTGGGAGGCTACAGAAGATGAAAGGATGGTATTTCCGTCTAGAACAAGGGCTGCCGCAGTTTCGTCGCAAGAGGATTCAATTCCGAGAATTAGCATGGGTATGGTTTTGACATTTTAACACTATTAGATAAATTTGATTTGTGTTTTGGAAGTCTTTCTGTCCACTATTTTTCCGATAACAAACGCCTTTTCATTCATTCCCTGCAGCCTGTCCATAATTTCTTCAGAGACGTCTTCAGGAACAACTGCTATCATTCCAATGCCGTTGTTAAAAGTCCTCAGCATTTCAGAATCCGAAATCTTCCCGGCATCCTTAAGGAATGAGAAAACAGGCGGGGGATCCCATGAATCCTTTTTTATTTCAGCCTTACAGGCTTGGGGGATAATGCGCTGTATATTATCAATAATTCCGCCGCCGGTTATGTGTGCAAGACCGTGGACGGGAAAATCCTTAAGAATTCTCACAATAGTCTCAGAATATATTCGGGTAGGTTCAAGCAACTCTTCACCGATGGTTCGGCCAAGCTCTGCAACATGATCATCTATGTTTAATTTGAGTTTATCAAAACATATTTTTCGAACAAGCGAGTATCCGTTACTGTGAAGGCCGCTCGAAGCGATTCCTAGTAGAACGTGGCCGACCCGGATTTCAGATCCATCGACTATTTTGTCGTTATCGACAACGCCCACCGAAAAGCCGGCGAGGTCATATTCGTCTGTGTTATACATGCCCGGCATTTCTGCAGTTTCACCGCCAATCAGGGCACAGTTTGCCTGCTTACAACCTTCTGCGATACCTTTAATGATGTCAGTGGCGGTTTCGGTCTTCAGGCTTCCCATTGAAAGGTAGTCAAGAAAAAAGATGGGTTTTGCTCCCTGTACGGCAATATCGTTAACACACATGCCGACAAGGTCAATGCCGATTGTATCATGCTTGTCCATCATAAAAGCTATTTTTAATTTTGTGCCGACACCATCGGTTGAGCTGACAAGGACAGGCCTTTCCATGTTCGACACATTGAGAGAAAAAAGCCCCCCAAAGCCGCCGATTTCCCCCATTACACCTGATCTGGGTGTTTGTCCCGCAATGCTTTTGATAGTTTCCACGAATTTATTCGCTTTGTTGATATCAACGCCCGCATCAGCATAGGTCATCGATTTACTCATTATTGTCATCTCCCATCAGTTCACATGTAAAGAAAAGGAATACAAAAAAAAGCGGTTACCATAATTTTTATGGCAACATAGACCCGGAAAACTAAACCGAATTATCCTAAAAGTCAAAACAAATTTTTTGACAAGATACGGGACATCATGTAATAAAGTTCCAAAATAAGAAGGCAATCGATTTTCAAAGCAGGAGCTGTGGAATGAAGGAAGTTAAGGTAGGATTAATTGGCTGCGGTACTGTTGGAACGGGAGTTTGCAGGATTTTAATTGAAAAACAACACCTTATTTCGTCCCGTGTGGGTGCGTCAGTCATTTTGAAGTACGTGGCGGACCTTGACACTGAAACTGATCGGGGCATCAGTTTTGATGATAACATTTTTATTAAGGATGCCTTTCAGGTGATTGGTGATCCGGAAATTGATATCATCATTGAGCTGATAGGAGGAAAAACAATTGCAAAAGAGTTGATTTTAAAGGCAATTGAAAAAGGCAAACATGTCGTGACGGCAAACAAGGCGCTTCTTGCAGAGGAAGGAGAAGAGATCTTTCAGGCTGCATCGGAAAAAGGAGTGAGTGTCGCCTTTGAAGCGAGTGCCGGAGGATGCATTCCGATTGTTAAAACCATTCGGGAATCACTTATCGGAAACAGAATAAAATCAATGACCGGTATTCTGAATGGTACCTGTAATTATATTCTTACAAAGATTGCCGATGAAGGGCTATCCTTTAAAGACGCCCTTGCCATGGCCCAGAAGAATGGTTTTGCGGAAGCGGATCCTACTTTGGATATTGAGGGAGGGGATACAGCACACAAAATTTCCCTACTTTCCACCTTGTCCTATGGCACCAGAGTTGACCTGAATGATGTGTATATCGAGGGTATTACTGGTATCACACCGTTGGACATCGAATTCGCAGACGAGTTTGGTTATAAGATCAAACTGCTGGCAATCAGCAAGGCACTGGAAAAGAGCATCGAGGTCAGGGTCCATCCTGCCATGATCTCATGTGATAATCCTCTTGCAAGTGTCCATGGTTCTTTGAATGCAGTGTCTGTCACCGGTGATGCCACCGGAGAAATTGTTTTATATGGTTATGGCGCGGGCATGATGCCCACGGCCAGCGCTGTTGTCAGTGATATTGTTGATATTGCAAGGGACCTTGTATCCGGGGCGGTAAATAGACTACCTTCCTCTTTCCCACTAGTTTCCACCTCGCCTGTTCTTCCAATAGACGAACTGATAACCAATTACTACTTCAGGTTTTCTGCAGCGGACAAACCTGGCGTGTTATCAAAAATAGCCGGAATATTAGGAGCTTATGGGATAAGTGTCAAATCGGTTCATCAGAAAGGGCGAAAATCCAAAGGACCGGTTCCGATTGTTATGCTCACACATATCGCCAGGGAAGCGGACGTCCAAAAGGCGATTTCTGAAATCGACTCCCTGGATGTAATAGATGACAACACGGTTATAATACGGATTGAGTCTGATCAAGATGAACAGGAGTGATAAATATGGATATTGTTTGTTCTGACCTTGAAGGTGTTTTTGTACCGGAAATATGGATTAATGTTGCAAAAAAAACAGGTATAGAGGAGCTGAAACTGACAACACGGGATATATCTGATTATGACGTCCTGATGAAAAAGCGAATTTCCATTCTTGATGAACATGGCCTGAAAATAAAGGATATAACGGATGTTATTGAAACCATGGAACCCCTCGAAGGGGCCGTTGATTTTTTGGACTGGGCAAGGGAAAGGACACAGGTTATAGTGGTTTCAGACACGTTTACACAGTTTGCAGGACCTTTGATGAAAAAGCTCGGAAGACCCACCCTTTTTTGCCACACACTTTCCATTGATTCTGATGGAACCGTGAAAGGATACAATCTTCGCCAGAAAAAAAAAAAAAAAAGAACCATCCAGGCTTTGAAAAGCCTTGATTACAGGGTGATAGCTTTTGGGGATTCATATAATGATATAGGGATGTTGAAGGAGGCTGACGCCGCGGTACTTTTTAGGCCGCCTGAAAATGTAATCAATGAATTCCCAGAATTTCCGGTGACAACAGATTATGAAGAACTTAAAGCGGTTCTTGTCAAGGAAATGACTGTAAACGTATAGGGTGTATTATGATTACCGTTATTGATCATCCTGAAGGTATTAGCTTTAAAGTTTTTGTTCAGCCGCGCTCATCAAAAAATATGACCGCAGGCATTTATGGGGAGTCCCTCAAAATTAAGCTCACGGCACCTCCGGTTGACAATGCGGCAAATAAAATGTGCGTCAATTTTTTATCAAAAATTCTTGGCGTGTCAAAATCTTCAGTGGAGATTTTATCAGGGCATACCAACAGAAACAAAAAAATACTTGTAAAACTGGATCATACGGAGAATTTTCAGAAACAGGCTGCAAATCTTAAGCAACAGATCAAATCCTT
>JAFDJC010000381.1 GCA_019307665.1 Deltaproteobacteria bacterium
CGGAGACGACCTGTCCAATTTTAACAGTCTTGTTTCACAGAATTACTCGATCCAACAGGTTAACCTGAAAGAAGACGGTATTCCGGACAGCCTGAATTGCCTTATTATCGCACGCCCCACTGAAAAGTTCACAGACTATGAGCTTTATCAGATTGACCAGTATCTTATGCGCGGAAAAAGTCTTGCCGTATTCGCAGATCCCTTTAAAGAGGTTATGCCGCAGGGTCGTCAGCAATTTGCCTTTAACAGGCAACCGCAATATGTGAAGGTGGATACCGGACTTGAAAAACTTCTTGAACATTACGGCGTCCGGATGAAGACGTCATATGTTATGGATGAGAGCTGCTTTAAGCAGCAGGTTCCAAGGCAGTTTGGCGGCGGTGAGCGTTCTATTTATTTTGCACCCAAGATACAGCAAAATAATATCAACAATACACCTGACTTTATGAAAAACATCAAAGGCCTTATAGCTATGCGAATCTCACCACTTAAGGTTGATGAAAATCAGATGGAAAAAAGCGGAATCAACGCCATCCGACTGTTCTCATCATCAAAAAACTCCTGGGAAATGCAAGGCAGGATCAACTTAAACCCCATGTTTATTCGGCCGCCTTCACCGGGTGATAAAAATGAAAAAAAGGAGAGCATGCCGCTCGCATATATCCTTGAGGGTAAATTCGAAAGCTATTTTAAGGGAAAACCGATGCCGGAAAAACAATCCGACACTGCCGATGATACCGAAGGCAAGGATATAACGGATATCGGCCCTGAAGATTCCAAAAAGCCAGGCAATGTTGATAAAAATCTGTCAAAAATAGAACAAAAGGGCGCATTTCTGGAAAAAAGTGAAAATGCAAAGATCTTCATTGTAGGGTCTGCTGAAATTCTAAAAAATAATTTATTAGACGAAGAAGGCCAGACCACAAACGCAACCTTTATAATGAACATTATAGATACACTAAACAACCGGGATGGCATCGCTGTTATGAGAAGCAAGACGCAGGCCTTCAACCCCCTTGCCGAAACCGATGCGCTCACTAAAAGCATAGTAAAAATATTTAATATCGCCGGTCTTCCGGTGCTGATAGTCTTATTTGGAATCTTCATTTGGATCAAGCGGATTTCAAGAAAAAAACAGATCAGGCTTATGTTTCAAAATTAAAAAGAGGTTTTAAATGAAAGTAAAAAAAGAATATATAGTACTTGCAGCGATTATTTTGTGTCTTTCTTTGTACCTCGTGTTTCAAAAAACGGATAAAACAGGATACAGCCTCCCTGACATTCCGGATATCAGTAAAAAAGAGATCTCAAAGATTGAAATAAACATCGCTTCCGGAGAATCGATCACCCTTAACAAAGTTGACAACAAGTGGACGATTGCTCCCAAGGATTATCAGGCCGATTCCGGCAAGGTTGAAAGCATACTCGATATTATTAATGACCTGACCTTGACCGCCCTTGTATCTGAATCTGAAAATTTTGTCCGCTACGATTTGGGTGATGATAAAAAAATAAATGTCAACGTCTGGGAGGGAACCACACTTTTGCGATCATTTAATATCGGAAAAACAGCGTCTACAAACCGCCATACTTTTGTGAAGATTGAGGGCGACAACCGTGTATTTCATGCACGGGAAAATTTCCGCAACAAATTCAAACTGACAATAGAAAAACTTCGTGACAAAACAGTTCTCTCTTTTAACGATGCGGACATTCAGGAGCTATCGGTAACAAACAAAGGCAAAACATTAACCCTTGCCATCAGTCAGATTCCTGTTGAAGTGAGTGCGGACCCCGGCAATATACAAGATAAGAAACCAGGCAAGAATAAAGACAAAAAAGAAGAGAAAACACCCGCTGAGACACAGCCTGTATGGCAGGACCAGGATGGGAACCAGGCCGACAAGTCAAAAGTAGACAGACTCCTTTCAAGCCTTTCCAAGCTTAAATGTGAGTCTTATATTGAAGGGAAAGAAAAAAAAGACTTTAAGGATATGGAACCGATATACACTGTCAAACTCAAAGGGCCCGAGGAATATTCACTAACCGTATTTGCCGGATATAATGAAAAGGATGATAAAGATGTAACCGGTTATCCGTCTATTTCTTCCCAGAATGCGCATCCGTTTATACTGGCAGATTTCCGGGCGGACAACATCATGAATGGATTGGAAGACAAAAACAAGTAAGGAAAACTTTGACAAATAAGATTTTGGTGCTGATGGTAGGTGGAGGAATGGGGGCTGTATGCCGCTACAGCATCTCACTTCTTGCCGTAAAATATCTGGGCACCCGCTTTCCATGGGGGACGCTTTTTGCCAATCTTGTGGGATGCTTTCTGATTGGTATTATCTTTGCTCTTATAGACCGCACCCGGTTTTTAAGCCCTTTAATGCGCCTGTTTTTCATGACCGGCTTTCTGGGAGCGCTCACAACGTTTTCAACCTATGCGCTTGAAACAGTTCAGGCGGTTC
>JAFDJC010000012.1 GCA_019307665.1 Deltaproteobacteria bacterium
ACCTGTATTGTGTCCATGTCCACAGCAATCGCATAATCAACATTCTTGCCTGCTGCATCAGGGTCGTCATTGCTGTCAACAACAAACATTCCATGGATGCCGATATCATGCTTGTGAAGGTTTTCGACACACTGCCTTACCGCATCCACATTGTGAGCTTTCCCATATTTTTTCAATGTTTCCGGGTTTACGGATTCAACGCCGACATACATAATTCTGCAACGTGTTTCCTGCATCAATTCGAGAAGTTCTTTGTCCGAAGCTGCATTGACACACATCTGACCGGACCATCGTAAGGGAACCGCATCCTGTTTGATCATTTCTCGAAGAAGAGCCTTTGTACGCACAGGATTTGCGCAGAAATTGTCGTCACCAAAACAGACACTTTTGTGTTGAACCGGACGAAGTTCATCGATGACCTGTTCATAACTTTTAAACCGATATTTTCTTCCGAAAAGAGCTGTAACACTGCAAAATGAACAGTCATGGGGACAACCCCGGGACGTTACAATAATCGGAGGGATCGTATCTTTTGATACTTGTGGTGAAAGCAAAAAATCAGGTGACGGAAGAGACGTGTAGTCCACAGATTCGGTTTTGCCCCCTTGCTGAAAGGAACCGTCGGCTTTTCTGTAAGCGACTCCCTTCATTCCGTTTGGCGACTCTTTTTTTTTGATAATTTTTATTAGGGCAGGGAGTACGTCATCCCCTTCACCTATAACAACATAGTCACAGTGATCCAGCGCCTCATTCGGCATAAACGTCACATGAGGCCCCCCCATAATTACCGTTGTCCCATTTTCCCGGAGATAATCGGATAGTGCATAAGCATCTGCTATTGTACTGGACAGTGAGCCGACTCCAACAATGTCATACTCAATAAGTTTTTTACGTTCGTCGTCGGATATGGGTTTGATCCATACATCACAATGGTATCCGAGGTTCTTAAGAATTGCTCCGAGTGTCGCAATCCCTACGCGTGGAAGGTATGTTCTGCTATAGACATGTGTCAAGTCGGAAACAGCTTCTACAAGGGCTATTCTCAATTGTTTCATTAATTTGTTCCTTCGCGACTAAAAAAGTGCTAAATCTTTACTCGATCAAATGGAAGCTTCTTTTCATACCTTACACTTAAAAACAAGTGCATTATTCGCTGATTCTCTGCTGTGATATTTACTATTGTGGAAAAAGCCCGGATGCCAAAAGCCCTGTTTTTGCCATTCTGAATTTTAAGGCCGTGGCAAGGCACCCCAAACCATATTTGATACTTCGGACCAGGTTAATGGAAGACGCCTCTGGAAAATATTTCGTGGGGCAGCTGACTTCTGCAATGATATAGCCGAACCAGATAATCTGCGCAAGCATCTGGTTATCAAACACAAAGTCATCGGAGTTGACTTCAAGCGGCAGCTGTTTCAGTAAATTCCTGGAAAAAGCCCGATAGCCGGTGTGATATTCGGAAAGCTTTGCCTTTAAGAGCAGATTTTCTGAGAGAGTTAGAAAACGATTGGCAACATACTTCCAAATCGGCATACCGCCTTTTAGTGCATGACCCCCAAGAATTCTTGAACCCAACACACATTCATAAAGGCCATTTCCGATCATGGAAGCCATTGCGGGAATCAATTTAGGTGTATACTGATAGTCCGGGTGGACCATTATGACGATATCGCCGTCATGTTCGAGGGCTATTTTATAACATGATTTCTGGTTCCCACCGTACCCGAGATTAACAGAATGTTGATGAACGACAGTATTGGGAAGTTTTTCGGCAATAGATACGGTTTGGTCACTGCTTCTGTCATCCACGACGATCACCAGATCGACAATTCCTTGAGCCATGACCTCGTCGTATGTTTTTTTAAGCGTCTGCGCCGCATTATATGCAGGCATTACCACTATAACTTTTTGGTTGTTATACATATTTCTCCTTTAAAATACTGTGTCCGGCAATCCATATTTAAGAGTTTGTACCAGAACCTATATTTTTTTTCAAGACTGCTTAATCTCACAATATGATCTTTCTGGTCGCCACATATAACATTAGGGTCTTGACTAAACAGGCCGTAACCATGGTAAAAGTATGGAGCTAAGAATATTTCAGGGTTTGAGGAATGAATTTATTAAAAACAGTGAAGTTATCACAATTCAAAAATTCAATAAAACTGAAGACAGCTGTTTCTCTCGGTGTTATAGGCATGGCCCTGCTTTTTGTCATGTCCTGCAATCTGTTCAAGCCTGACTCTAAAGCTCAACCGGAAAAAATACTCCCCAAAACTTTTTCTTTATATTCCGGTGAAGCTGATCATTCACAGCAATGGTGGAAAAGTTTCAACGATGCAGAACTAAATGCCCTGGTGGATGCGGCCTTGTCAGACAGTTTCTCATTAAAAGCTGCATGGGCGCGTTTGAATCAGGCCAGAGCGCTGTCAGTGCAGGCTGGTGCAGGCCGTTATCCGGATCTTACCGGAACAGCAACGGCTTTTACCGGAAGACAGAAGATCTCGGCTAATTCATCTGAGACAAACCGAATTGAAGAGTACGGCATGGGGTTGGTCAGCAGCTATGAATTGGATCTTTGGGGGCGAGTCCGGTCACAACATAAATCAGTCATGCTTCAGGCCGTTGCATCAAGGGAAGATCTTAATACAGCAGCGATAACATTAGCAGCCGAAGTGGCAAACAGATGGATTGCAATTATTGCCCAGCGGATGCAAAAACAATTGCTGACAGAACAGCTGCGAATAAATGAAACTCTTTTAGAGCTGGTGGAACTCAGGTTCCGTAAAGCCATGGTCTCTGCATTGGATGTCTATCAGCAAAAACAGGTAGTTCAGAAAAAAAAAGCAGAAATACCACTGGTAGAGGAACAGGAACAATTGCTGCAGCATGAACTTGCTGTTCTTCTGGGTAGGCCGCCCCGGGCCACATTGAAAATTAATCGCATCAAGCTTCCGAAACCGTCACCTTTACCCCCCACCGGGCTTCCCGCTGATCTGCTTTCAGCCCGTCCCGATATCCGAGCTGCATGGTCGCGTTTAAATGCATCTGATTGGCAAATTGCAGCTGCAAGAGCTAACCGCATGCCGGCACTCAGCCTGACGGCACAGGCACGTTACGTGGGAGGAGATATTGATATTTTATTTGATCAATGGCTGATGAGTTTGGCTGCCAATCTCACGGCACCGATTCTGGACGGAGGGCGGCGTGCAGCAGAGGTTGACCGAACCAGGGCTGTGGCAGACGAAAATTTAGCCCTGTATTATAATAAGGTTTTGACGGCCATCAAGGAAGTGGAAGACGCCCTGGTCAGCGAGGCTAAAAAAAAAGAGCATTTAGAAGGTCTCCAAAAGGCCACAGCCACAGCAGGCCTTGCGCTGGAAGAAGCTGAAATTCGTTACAGCAACGGCATTACTGACTATTTGCCTGTATTGACCCAGTTAACAATTGTGCAGGGACTTGAAAGAGATCTGATTCAAAGGCAAGCCGGCATTCTAAATGCCCGCATTCAACTATATCGGGCTATAGGCGGAACGTGGACAGAGGATCTAAAGCCAACTCTTGCAGGTGATAAAAAACCAGATCTTGCAGGTAATAAAAAAAATGATGCCGGGCAGTCGGACAAATTGCCGGAGGATTGAAAATGACCGATAAAATTGAAAAAAATCCAAAATACTCAGAGGGGCGGTCATCCATAGGATGGCGGAATCGGATGACGCGCCTGGCAATCGCTTGTGCGATCATTGTTTTTGGTATTGCCGTGGCAGTATACCTGAAAAAATCAGCGCCCAAGGCACCTAAACGGCCGCCGGATAAACAGGTCACAATAGTTGAAACCCTTGTCCTGCAACCCACCCGTTACACAGTGTTTGTCAATGCAATGGGAACTGTTTTCCCGGCACACCGAGTTGTTCTTAAATCCAGGGCCGGCGGACAAATTTTGTCTGTCCATCCGGAGTTTGTAGAAGGCGGACTTTTAAAAAAAGGTGCTGAAACCATCCAGCTTGATGACACTGACTATAAGCTGATTCTTGCCCAAAGAAAAAGTAATGTAGTCAACAGCCAGTACGCACTGAAACTGGAAATAGGACGACAGGATGTGGCAAAGCGGGAATGGAAGCTGTTGAAAGACAATATAACACGATCGGAATCCGAGTCAGAGTTGGCACTCAGAAAGCCGCATCTGGACAAAGCAAAGGCCGACTTGGCAGCAGCTGAGGCCACAGTGGAAAAGGCGGTTTTAGATTTGAACCGGACCAGGATCATTTCACCGCTTAACGCTATTGTTCGATCCAGATCAGTGAATATCGGGTCCCAGGTTTTGCCCCATGAACCATTGGCAGAGCTGGTGGGGACTGATATTTATTGGGTAAAAGCATCCATTCCCGTGGATCGGCTTGAATGGATACAGATCCCTAAATTTGCAGATGAAAAGGGCGCCCACACAAAAATTTATTATGCGCGCGGCCGGACTATATCCGGCACAGTTAGCCGTCTAACGGGAGATGTCGGCGCTGAAGAACGCATGGCCAAAATTTTAGTTGAAGTTCGAGATCCACTTCATCTTTGTGGAGACCAAGGCGACAAACTGCCGCTTTTAATCGGCGAGTATGTTCGCCTGGAAATCGAAGGGCGAACACTGGAAAATGTTTTTATAATACCGCGTACAGCCCTGCGTGACAACGATGCAATCTGGCTGGCTGCATCTGATACGACATCGGGTATGACACTGGATATCCGCAAGGTTACGCCGATATGGAAGGACTCAATGACAGTGGTGCTTCAGAACGGACTCAACAGCGGCGATCAGCTCATTGTTTCGGATTTACCCGCTCCTGTAACAGGAATGAAAATTCGGCTGGAATCATCTCCGTCATCTGTAAAAAAGCCGGGTATAAAAAACCCGATTGTAAAAAGTCAGAACATGAATAAATCAGGCAAAGAGTAACAAACAAAACAATGGATAATACCGAAAATTCAACATCACCTGCCCGAGGGCCGATTCGCTGGATGGCCGGACATTCAGTCACCGCCAATCTCCTTATGCTGCTGCTCCTGGTAGGTGGTTTCTTTTGGAGCAGACATATAAAACAGGAAGTCTTTCCTGATTTTGAGCTCGATATTGTCACCATTACCGTTCCCTATCCCGGAGCCAGTCCCCAGGAAGTTGAACAGGGAATTCTGCTGGCTGCAGAAAGGGCGTTAGAAGATCTGGATGGAATAGAAAAAGTGACTTCCATGGCTAGGGAAGGCGCCGGCATCATTTACGTCGAGATGATTGAGGGTGAAGATATTCAAAGGCTGTCCCAGGATATCGAGTCAGAGTTAAACCGTATATCTTCTTTTCCGGATGAAGCTGAAGATCCGAAAGTAAGTATTTTTTCCCGAAAGCGCTATGTAGTTTCGCTCGCTCTTTATGGCGATCAAAGCGAACATGTGCTGCGTGAATACGCCGAAATTATAAGAGAGCGCCTTTTGCGGGACCCGAAAATTACACAGGTGGAGCTTAGCGCTGTAAGAGATTTTGAAATCAGTATCAACATACCCCAAAATACTCTGCGCGCCTATAATCTCACGCTGGACGAAGTGGCCCAGCGGATTAGGCAATCCAGCGTGGAAGTGCCCGGTGGAGCCATTAAAACACCCGGCGGCGATGTACTGGTAAGAATGAAGGAGAGACGAAACAACGTTCGGGAATTCGGTCAAATTCCCGTCATTACCTCCAAAGAAGGCAGTCAGGTTTTTTTAGAGGAGATTGCCGATATCAGAGACGGCTTTGAAGAAACTGATTATCTGGCGACTTACAACGGAAAAAATGCCGTGTTCATTGAAGTTTACCGTATAGGAGACCAGACTCCCATTTCAGTCTCTGACAGTGTCAAGCGTGTTGCCGAGGAAATAAAAAAAACCTTGCCGCCGGGTCTGTATGTAGATTTGCGTAACGACCGTTCCGAAATCTATCGGCAACGGCTGGATTTGATGCTGAGAAACGGCTTCATCGGCCTTTGCCTTGTATTTATTCTGCTGGCCATGTTTCTTGAAGTCCGACTGGCTTTCTGGGTGAGCCTGGGTATCCCGATATCGTTTCTTGGGTCCCTGCTCTTTTTGTCACCAATGGGTGTCAGCATTAACATGGTTTCCATGTTTGCCTTTATTGTTACGCTTGGTATTGTGGTGGACGATGCCATTGTCGTGGGAGAAAATGTTTATCACAATCGCCAAAGAGGCCTCTCCTGGTTTAAGGCCTCGGTGAAAGGCACTCGTGAAATCAGCATGCCCATTGTTTTCAGTGTGCTGACCAATATGGTAGCCTTTGTTCCCATGTTTTTTGTATCCGGCTTCATGGGAAAGGTATTCAAGCAGATACCGATAGTGGTTATCAGCGTTTTTACAATATCTTTGATTGAAAGTATTTTTATCCTTCCCGCCCATCTTGGGCATCAAAAAACAGGCCGAAATTTCCGGCTGTTTGACAAACTGCAGGCGTATCAGCAACGTTTCAGCCAGGCATTTCTAAAAGCAGTGGATCGCTACTACAGACCTTTGCTGAGATTGATTCTTCACTGGCGTTATGTGTCACTGGGAATCGGTATTGCCATACTCATCATCACTATCGGATATATCAAAAGTGGGCGACTGGGGTTCGAACTCTTCCCCAAAATAGAGTCCGATTATGCCAAAGTGACCGCCACCCTGCCCTATGGGACTGCCTTTGCCAAAACCAAAAAGGTCCAACAAAAGTTGGTGCGAGAAGCTCAGGAAATCGCAAATGCCAATGGTGGTGACAATCTGGTTGAAGGCATTTATGCCAAAATCAATGATAACGTGGCTTCCATAAGGGTTTATTTAAAGCCTCCTGAAATTCGAACCCTTTCCACTTCAGCCTTTACTGATAAGTGGCGTCATCGGGTTGGCATAATCCCGGGATTGGAATCATTACGATTTGAGTCGGATGCAGGCGGACCCGGAAGAGGAAGCGCCATCTCCATCGAACTTAGCCATCAAGATATGGGAGTGCTCCAAAAGGCCAGTGCGGAGCTTGCAGATGCCTTTAAATTTTTTCCAAATGTCGAAGATGTTGATGATGGCTTTGCGCCGGGAAAACAGCAAATCGATTTCCAGGTAAAACCTGAAGCCGTGAGCCTTGGGCTGAATGCCCTGGGAATCGCGAGGCAAGTGCGCCACGCATTTTATGGCGTCGAGGCCCTGCAGCAGCAGCGTGGTCGCCATGAAATAAAGGTCATGGTTCGACTTCCAAAAAAAGAGCGTGTCTCAGAATACAATTTAGAAGAAATGATCCTGCAAACACCCGCGGGGGGAGAAATACCATTAAGAAGTGCGGTATCAGTAAAGCGCGACAGGGCCTATACCAACATAAACCGCAGGGAAGGAAGAAGGATTGTAACCGTTACATCGGATGTTCGTCCGCGAAGCAAGGCCGGCCAGGTTCTAAACTCCATCAAGGAAGAAACTCTTCCGGTATTGCTAAAGAAATATCCCGGCCTGGGATTCAGTCTTGAAGGGCGCCAGTCGGAGCAGCGAAAAAGTATGCAGAGTCTTTTTAAAGGCCTTGTGATTATACTGGTTGTAATTTATGCAATGCTGGCCATTCCTTTGAACAGCTATGCCCAACCGGCGATCATCATGGCGGCAATCCCTTTCGGTATCGTGGGGGCTGTTGTCGGCCACATGATTATGGGCTACAGTCTCAGTGTTATCAGCATGTTTGGTGTATTGGCATTGACCGGCGTGGTGATCAATGACTCCCTGGTACTGATCGACAAGGCCAACCGGAAACGGCAAGACAACGAAACCCCATATACGGCCATCCTCGAAGCAGGATTGCTTCGCTTCAGACCTATCATGCTGACAACAGTGACCACATTTGGCGGCCTTTCGCCTATGATCTTTGAAACCTCCCGTCAAGCCAGGTTTTTAATTCCAATGGCGATATCGCTTGGCTTTGGTGTACTGTTTGCCACCTTTATTACGTTAGCATTGGTGCCTTCGATTTATCTTATCATCGAAGATCTAAAACAATTGTTTAAAGCAGACACTTCGTAATAGTATTATTCCTTTTCAAAAAAATCCAAGTTGCCGGATATTTTGTTTAATACTTCTTTTTTTGTAATCGAATAAATAAATACCGCCACAATAATACCGAAAAAAACCAGGGATGCTTTTTTGATTGCAATTGTAAAGAAAATAAAAATTAGAGAATTAAACATGATGACAAGCCAGCAGACAATTTTTAGTGTTTTTGGAGATACCTTTATTAATGATTTTGCAAACAGGTCCGGATATCTGTCAGGAAACAGAAGGCCGGAAATAGCCACAACTGTGATAGCCATTATCAACCCGAGATTCAACATGGACCCGAAAAACATCAGGTCGGAAATGACAACCAGGGATATGGCGCTGATAATAAACGGTATGGTCAATGCCCAGTGAGGAGTTCCCCACTTACTGTTAACCTTTCCGAGCCATGACGGCAAAATTCCTTCAGAGGAAACAATCATCAGTCCACGGGAAATAACTGAATAAATCACATTTATTGTAGTAGCACATGCAACCAATGCGCCGCACACAATAAAATATGCCAGCATCCGGGCACCCATGAAATTTTCCGCAACCGCAATAAGAGACTTTCCTTCAAGTTCTTTCCAGTTTAATACTCCCACGGTTATAGAAAGAATAAGCAGGTAAAACACAACAACAATGATCATTCCCGTTAAAAGTGCTTTTGGAAAAACTTTATTGGCCTGTATCACTTCTCCCCCCAGGTCAACCACAAAAAAGCCTCCGGCACAAAACGTATACAAAAGGCCTGAAGCAGCTATCAAGCCTCCAAAACCTTTCGGAAATGGTTCGTTAAAGTTTGCAACCTTTATCTCGCCGATACCCATAATAATATACAGTACGAGGGCCGACATGAGCAGAAAAAAAAGTACAATTTGTATCCTTGCGGTCTGTTGAACGCCTACAAGATTAATAAGATAGAAAAATGCCAGCACCAGAATGCCTGAAACCAATGGGTCAATGGATACAATTTTTGCAAGATATTTTCCGACTGCCAGGGCAAATAAAGGCTGAGCTCCAATGGCAATGCAAATCGCAAGTGTCAGCATTGAGATTACTGCTATCCTGGGGCTTACCATCTGGGCATATCTGTACGTAGCACTGGTTGTGGGAATTGCAGAAGTCAACACACTGTACGGGAGTAATGCCAGAAGAGCAGGTATGGATGATATCAGCATGGCCAGTGGAAGGGACGGCCCTGTTAAACCTGCGGCTTTACTGGTCAGGGCAAAAAGAGCTCCTCCAATATTAAGACCCACACACATGGCCAAAAGCCCTACAAATCCAATTCGTTTTTTCAGCTTATTTTCATCATTTCCGGAAATCATGCCTACCCCCTTTTTATTTTATATGGCAATTTTTTTTAACCTTTTCATTTGCGCCTCGCTTGGCGGATTGGCCCCATTCATTTGATATTTTTTGCCAAGTTTATAGTATTTAGACTCGCCAAATTGGTGGTATGGAAGAAGTTCATAACTTGAAGCTTTGCCGGTACTTTTTATAAAGCGGCTAATGGCTTCAATATCCGCAACCGAGTCGTTGACTCCCGGTATGATAGGGGTTCTGACTGTAATTGCGGTTTCCTGAAAGTACCGGCAAAGCTTTTGATAGTTCTCTAATATTAACTCGTTTGAAACCCCTGTAACCTTCTCATGTTTTTGGGGGTCCATACATTTAATATCATAAAAGATATGATCCACATATGATCCGACCGACTCTATGGCATCCCAACTACAGATTCCGGAGGTTTCTATCGCTGTATCAAGGCCGCGACTTTTGGCTGTCCTGAGAATTTCACATGCAAATTCAGCCTGAGACAGCGGCTCCCCGCCACTCAGGGTAATGCCTCCGCCGGATCTGACATAAAAACTGCTGTCTTCCTCGACAGTTTTTATGACCTCCTCTGCTGTCATAAATTTGCCCAATATCTCGAGAGCCATAGAGGGACAGGCATCCACACATTCACCGCAATTATCACACCGTTCTCTGATAATTTTAATTTTCCCGTTTTCATTTTGTGTTATGGCATTCCGTCCGCACAAGTTTATGCATCTATTACATTCAGTTGTCCCGATACATTTTTCTATATTGTATGTCAATTCAGGTGAAAAAGACTGGCCTTCAGGATTTGAGCACCATTTACACAATAACGGGCACCCCTTAAAAAAAACCAGTGTTCTAATCCCGGCTCCATCATGAAGTGAAAATTTTTGAATGTTGAAGACAAGACCTTTGTTTTTGTCTTCATGGCTTAGAGTAAGGGCCATGATATTAAAAATTGTGCGCTGTTCTTTTTATAATCTCATTTTGAAGCCCTGGTGTCAGGTCAACAAAATATGCACTATATCCCGCGACCCGGATCAGCAGGTTTTTATATTTTTCCGGATCTTTTTGAGCTGCAATTAATGTTTCCTTATTGATAATATTGAACTGAATATGCCACATTTTCATATCACAAATGGTTCTGATGAGAGACATCAATTTTTTTGTGCCTTCTTCTCCGGCCACTGCTGCAGGAGTAAGTTTCATGTTCAACAAACGTGCTGCCCGCTCCTTATATTCTGTACATTTGGTATTGGCAATCGAGGTAAGAGTGGCGGTCGGCCCTTTTGTATCAACGCCTTGAGACGGACTAATACTTTCTGACAGCGGTTCAAATGCATTTCGACCATCCGGTGTTGCACCGACGACCATCCCAAGAGGTACATGGGAGGTTATGGAAACATATCGCACGTCCAACTCCCCTCCAAAAGCAGTTTTATGATTGTGCGCCAGGCGGGCAAAAAATTCTTCAATGTCATGGCCTATGGAATCCGCGTAAGGATCGTTGTTCCCATACTTGGGTGCGTTTAAACACATTTGCCTTATGGCCTCTTTGCCTTCAAAGTTGGCATCCATTGCCTCTATGAGTTCATCCATTGTCAGTTTTTTATCGTCAAATACCAGCTTTTTGATAGCAGCCAGTGAATCTATTAAAGTACCAAAACCCATAATATCAAAAAATCCCAGATAGATAGCGTCTTTTATGGGGCCTGAGTGTATGTCCTTGCAGTCCTTCAAACAGAGATCATGCAGCATGGAAAACATCGGTGATGCAATGAATTGTGACTTTAATGTGTCGGCAACGTATTGTTGAATAAACGTATGTTTCATTATGTTTTCTGCCTGGAGGCAAAATGCATTCCATACATCGTCAAAGGAAATGAATTTTCCGGGGTTACCGGTGCTGATCCCTATTTTTTCATTATTGTATGCTTTCAATTTTCCGTCATACATTGCCATTTCGAGGATCGCGCCTAAATTGACCCATGCGCATCCGGTGGCCACAGCTTCCCTGTTCAGCATTTTTGTTTCAGTGCATCCGACAATACAATAATCGTTTGCCTCTCCGACATCTCCGCCCTTGGCTAACAAAGAGGGGATAATTTCTTCATCAAAAAAGACTTTCGGAAATCCGGTACCTTCCTTTATGGTCTTACAAATGGCATAAAGAAATGCATCAGGTGTTCTGGAATGTACTCTTGCTGACAGATCCGGATAGTTAAGCGGAAATTCTCTTTTTGACTGCAGTATTAAATAGGACAATTCATTTGTGGCATCCTTCCCGTCTTTTGTCTGCCCCCCGATAGTAGTCGCTTCCCAGTGTGCGTATCCGTCAGTGTAAGAGACTTTCCCGGGTTGGAAATAGACTTCCGTATTTTTTGCCATGCCAAGCCATAAAGACTCAAGCAGCATAAGGGCATCATCTTCTGTTATCCGGCCTTCATCAATATCTTTTTTATAAAACGGATACAGATATTGGTCGATTCTGCCGTTGCTGACAGCGCCGCCGATACACTGTTCAAGCCGGGAAACCGTCTGGATGAACCATTGGGATTGAACAGCCTCATGAAATGTTCTAGCCGGGTTTTCCGGAACCCTCTCACAAATCTCGGCTATTTCCAGGAGTTCCTTTTTTCTGTCAATGTCTGTTTCCTCTTTTGCCATGGAACGAGCCAGGCTTGCGTACCTGTTTGCAAATATAATTAAAGCATTACAAACAAGAATAACAGCATCAAGAAAAGGTTTTTTCTCAACATAATTTTTAGTGTCAAGAGGGTCGAGCAATGCTACTTTTTTCTCAGCCTCCTTTTTGATTGACTTGATTCCATGTTTTAAAACTTTTTCGTAGTCATGAGCCCATGCCAGCATGGACCGGGCTGTCGCCGTAGGTGTAACGATTAACAATTTTTCCATCAAGGGACGTGTATCATCGGGCAACGCCCTCATCATTGCATCACTATACTGATTTTCTTGCCAATAAGGAATAACCTTAGTTTTCAGGACGTCGATATCTTCTTTAGTTATGACAAGCTGCTCATCAGGTTCGCTTGGGTTAAGTTCATGGATATTTGTAACAAAAGCGCTCTGGAGTTCGGGATATACAATGGCATATCGTCCGGGAGGTCCGGCGCTGCCGACAATTATTTCCTTATCGCCAATATGTATCGGAAAATTATTGAGTATATGCGAAAGTGCCTTGGCCCACCTGAGAACCATAGGTTGACCCTCAGTATCTTTCATGGATTCCGTTAAAAGAAGCGCTCTGTCGACATTAAGCCTTATGGGCCTGTCCCTGAAACCTTCCAGCATTTTCTGAATCCTGGCGCGTTTTGTTTTTGCCAAGTCTCCCACCAAACCTATTGGCTCTCCGTGCTCTATTCTCTCTTCCTGTGGGGAAAAAGCTTTGCCTGTCGTAGCCTCGCTGGTTTGCAACATAATTGATTCTCCTGTTTTTTGTAAAATTTTCTACTTTGCGAAATAATCCGGAACCTTCGCTATTCGCACTGAGATGCATTACAATAGCATGCTTTTTTCTCGATTTTATAATAAAAAAACTGCTTGTCAAGCTTTTTTAAATATGAGCTCACATTCAAATTGACAGATTTAGTTTTCTGCAGTAATAGGGGTGTATAAAAATAATTGCTTGTGGATAGATATCGTAAATTCTCAAAAAGACAGGAAGGGACAAGGGTGTCTCATTTATAAATGAGATATCCTTGGCTCAAGGTTATTGGGAAATTATTAGATATCCCAATGAAATTTCATTGGGAAAAGGAGGAATTTAGCATTGACATCTTTAAAGGGAAAAAAAAACAGGCCGCGCATTATAAAACCTGTTCAGAAAAGATCCATTGAAACCAGAAACAGGATTATTAATGCCGCTAAAAAACTATTTGCGGAAAAAGGTTTTGACGATACAAACACAAATCTTATTGCCAGCCAATCCGGGCTTTCAATTGGAAGTGTTTACGCTCATTTTACCAATAAGTGGGAAATATTCCATACGATTCTTGAAAATTTTTCTTTGGAAGTGTTTGAATACTTAAAGGAAAGTATCAACGACATAACTAAAGACCGTATCACTCTAAATGAAGCTATTGAATTGCTGGTTCACGGTCTCTACAAAGCCCATATGCTCAATGGCCAACTTAATGCCGAAATAGCCAAATTTATTCTGAAAGACCCGGAAGCAGGAAAAATACGCTCAGCCTGGGAACAGAAAATGAATCGGGAAATCATTAGACTGATCGCTCATTTCGGCAGCCATGTAAAAATTGAGAATGTCGAAATTGGAATCACCGTCGTTCACAGGTCAGCTCATGAAGTTTTCCAGTATCTTTATAAAAACAAGGACCAAGTAGACGAAAAAGCAATTTTAAAAGAGTTCATCACCATGCTTCAAAGATATCTAAACGGCTGATTCAGTTTTAATCAGAACTGACCACGATGTCCTTTAAAGATCCCATTGCGTTAATAAATTCTTTTGGTTCAAATACTGGTAATTTTTATTTTCTAAAACCGGACATTTTAAAATGCTATTGACAGCTCCAAAGATGCGCTTGACATCAGCATTTTTATATGTACAATAACCTGTACAGGAGGTGCTTTATGAAAGCTATAACCTATACAGCCGCCAGGCAAAACCTTGCAAAAACGATGGAAAAGGTATGTGAAGACCGTGCGCCGATAATCGTAACACGTAAAACCTCTAACTCTGTGGTCATTATTTCACTTGAGGACTATGAAGCTCTTGAAGAATCAGCTTATCTCTTACGGTCACCCCAAAATACCAGGCGTTTGATTGAATCTATCGCCCAACTTCGCTACCACTACTGATCATTTCCTTTAGCAACTCAACGTCGAGGATCATCGGCAAAAAATAGAGCAGCTTTTTTTTGGTCAGATGCATCCGTTATATCCTACATTACTTTTCCTGCTTAAATATCGAGGGCAAAGCGGATTGCCCGCCCGACATCAACCATCTTTGTCAAAGGCAAAGATGTGATCAGTGATCCGATCTTTCCCTTCGAAACTGTCTGTAAATGGTCACAGTTGACAACGCAATCCCGGGGCATGCCGTCCATTTTCGAAAGAAACACTTCGGAAGGTATATTGCGGACCAAGCTTGTAATGGGTGCGACGGTTACTTCACCAAGATACTCCAACACAGAATCTCGTGTTAGGATAAGAGCCGGCCTCTTTTTATCGGGCTTTACAAACTTGTACCAACGTATTTCACCGTGCTTCATTCGTCACCCCAAGCTTGCTCTGTTTCCCAAACTGAAAACTCGTCGGCAGAAACCGGGTGTCGTTCATACCCTTGACGGTGCTTACGTTCCAACTGCTCAAGATTGTAGCGGGAAAGTGCCTCACGAAGTGCCTTTCGTGTAAAAGCAGAACGACTTTTGTGGAGTCGCTTTGAAACACGATCGACTGCTTTGACAAGATCATCATCAAGGGTCATCTGAATTGTTCTCATTTCACACCTCCCCAATGTGGATTGTTATAGCTATAATAATCCACATTGCAAACTGTGTCAAGTCAGTTTATTCGGCCAGCGCGGCGGTTCGGCCGGCACAGGGGATTCCACAAACCTGTTACATGCCGAGATTTTAAAAAAAACTAAAAACATTCAAAGCAGCCCGGCCCCTGTGATCTGGTGAAACCGTCTTATGTGTCTGTATCTTTTTTTAATCTTTTTATATCCTCTTCAATTTCTTTTAAGCTCTGTTCATGGGTTATTTTCTTTTGTCCTTCGTTATATCTTTCTAATTCCTGATTTGATTTTTCAATAGCCATTTGATGGCTTATTTTTCCGGCATGGGTGAGTAATTCCCTACCATTCATTTGCAAAATGTTATCCAGCCTGCTAATCCAGTCTTTCATGTACATTGGTGTATGCTGCTGTGCCATTGTTTCTGCAAACGCAAGATACTGTTCCACCAGTAAACCAAGCAGCTTTATTTCTTCTTCGTTTAAATAGTTTTTAGCAATGCTGACGTCACTTTTCTTGATTTTCCCAACAGCGTCCTTGTCATAAGACTGCATACCTAATAAGGGCAAAGAAGCGTCTACTCTCCTGTAAACAAGCTCTGCGGCTGTTTGGGTACTGATAGCCCAGAGGAGTTTATTTTGAACAACTTTAAAAAAAACAATGGTTTTTCCATCTTTTGAGTCATAGTCGATACTGGTTGCGTAGATGTCTTTTATTTTCTGATAGAAAAACCTTTCTGAAAGTCGGATTTCCCGGAGACGTTCCTGCAACTCATTAAAATAATTCATAGAATTACCAGTTTTAAACCGGTCATCATTCAGAGCAAAACCTTTAACAATGTATTCCTTTAGCCTTTTAGTTGCCCAGATACGGAATTGGGTCGCAACTTGTGATTTTATTCTATATCCTACAGATATAATGACATCCAGATTGTAGAATTTCTGCTTACGATTTACTTCTCGGGCACCCTCCCTTTGAACTATTAAGAAATCCTTAATAGTTGCCCCTTCCGCTAATTCCTCTTCTTCATAAATGCTTTTAAGGTGAATATTTATATTGGGCACAGTGGTCTGAAAAAGCTCTGCCATCAGTTTTTGAGTCAACCAGACGGTTTCATTCTCCAGACGAACATCGATTTTAATGTTGCCTGTAGGGGACTGATAGATTATTATTTCACCATTCGATTTCATTATATTCTTGTAATGTTTTTTTATTAAGTAAATTCCTTTAGTTCTTTTGTACGGACATATCAGCCTTCTATTTTAGTAGTGCCACCACGATGTTGGCAATGGTTGCCAAACCAACAGCCGCCGCAACAACAAACGAGGCCCAAGTTGCCAATCGCTGTGATCTCTGTAAATCGAGCATCTTAAGTTCTATTCTTCGCCGTTCAATATCATTATACTCTCGATAAAGATTCTCCGCATCATGCCTGGCAGACTGTAAAAGATGCTCATCTGACGCTCGTGCCTCAGGATCACCGTATCCAGAGCCCGGTTGAAAAAGTTTGTTTGCAAGTTCCTCTGCTCGTTCGTGTGCTTTTAGCCATTCCGATCGTGCTTCATCAATATTGCCATTATGCTTTTTAGGTTGTCTCATTTTCTCAACTTCATCTGTGCTGTCCACATAACGCCAGCATCAGCCGATTCACCCAGAGGGAGGAACGACCGGCGGGTGAATTCGGTCTGCATGCATTTGTTAGAGCTTTAATGTTTGTTTTTTAATGGCGAATGCTCTGATAATTTTGGTTTATCAGAACTTTCTGGCATTACATTGAAGAAATCTTTAGCTCGATTTAAAAAGCCGTCAATATCACCTTCATATACTTCATTCATCACTAAGCTGCAGTCGATACGTGTAATACTGTCCATTGCTGCTTGATCCCAGGATCTTTTACATTTCCAGTGGCCAATATATTTTGCTGTTGGCGCTGCTGTCTGATGTTCACGTAGTCTGGTTTCAAGATTATCTGTATATCCGATTTTGACTCGATTTGGTATGGCTTCGGGAATAAGCCGAATAATGTAAAAATATCCAAAACGATCTAATGCTGCTAAATCTGATTCAGAATTTGGTTTATCTCTGTTTTCGAAATGTAAAACAAGCTTATTGGCATTATCAGTACTTAGACATTGCACTAAAGCTCCTTTGCTCGTTTCAGTTTTTTCATTTCGGATTTCAAGATTGAGGCGTTTAACATTACGTCGGATAGTAGTTATCTCTACTCCAATTTGATCCGCTAATTCTCGAAATGTAACGAAATCAGACATTGTTTATTCCTCTCAGATTTTTTGGCTCTAACAGTGTTGATAAATGTAAAATTTTTCCATGATATCGACTGCTATAGATGGAAATATTTTCCGCCTATGGTAATATTAAACAGCCAATCATGAAAAACTTTTCCAGCTATTACTTTTTCCTTGATTTTTTCCATATATTCCCACATTGAGACTCTTAACATGGAAAATAAACCGAAATTTTGTTCTGATCCCAATTTAAAACTATTGGACAAGGTTCGACAGGTTTTGGGATTTGAAAAATTTTTATCGTATATGGCTGTAGATGTCAAGGTTTCCGCCTCGACCCAGACAGGCATTAGAAAAAGATGTGCCCGACTTTAGGAAACGGCACCGAAGAGATAGCAATAAAAAGCGGTTAACAAAAAGACAAATGAAAAATCCTGAACATTACAGAATAGATAACAAAACCCCGGAACACAAAAAAAAATTCATACAGAATCTATTTAATTCCATAGTACCGACATATGATCTTTTAAACCATGTTCTCTCCGGGGGAATTGACATGATATGGAGAACGAATATTTTTCGGTATTTGGAAACTGTAAAAAATAATCCGGCCATAGACCTTTGCTGCGGTACAGGCGATCTCTCAAAACTTCTGTACAGAAAAGGGGCAAAGTTAGTTTCCCTCGACTTTTCTTTTAATATGCTGGAAAAAGGCAATAAAAAAGTCTTTCTTCAAGGAGCATCGGTTGCTGCTGATGCGAGTAACATTCCTTTTAAAAATAACTCTTTTCATACAGCCACTATTGCATTCGGTATCAGAAACATTCCGGATCTTGACACCTTTATTAAGGATGTTCATCGCGTACTGAATAATGGAGGCCAACTAGCGATACTTGAACTGGTAAAACCTGAACACAGATTTATCGGCTTTCTGTATTCATTTTATCTTGGTACAATACTTCCTTTAATAGGCGGCATCATATCCGGAAAACAGTTTGCCTACAACTATCTATCAAAAACCATTGCAACATTTATTAACCCTTTTGATCTTCAAACCATGCTTGAAAAATACGGTTTTTCAAAAGTTAAACATTATCCGCAGACATTAGGCATCGCAACTATCATCATCTGCAAAAAAAGGAATAGCTTAGTAAGAGAGCTTTAAATAAAAACTCTTAGGGAGATAGCACAATGCAAAAACATCCTTTAATCGGCCTTGTTATGGCGACCATGCTGGAGGCAAAACCATTTGTTACCCATATTCCCCTTAACAAAATTAATCAAAAACCCTTCCCGGTGTTTAAAAATAATAATATGGTTCTAATCATTTCCGGAATCGGCAAGGCAAATGCCGCAATGGCTGCTTTTCACTGCTGCAAAGAATTTTCTCCGGGTATTATTGTTAATGCCGGTGCTGCCGGCGCTACTGATCATTCATCTCCTTTGGGAGAATTCTATCATATTACAAAAATCATTGAATATGACAGGCCTGATTTGAGGTCAGGTGATCCCGAAATCCACAGCCCCCGCATTATGGACGACTTTCAAACAGCAACGCTTGCAACACAGGACAAGGCCGTAATTTTTTCTGATAAAAGAAAGAAGATTTCAGAAGTAGCTGAGCTTGTTGACATGGAAGCAGCATCAGTTGTTCAGGCATGCAAAAAGTTAAATGTTCCATGCGCTGTTTTTAAATATGTAACCGATACGCCGGCGCATACTGATGACCGTGATATTGTTAACCACATAAGACAGTTTCGCGAACCCTTTTATGATTTTTTTATTAATTCTGTGGTACCTATGTTCTGACAGAGAAGATGTCCATAAAGGGAATGTCACTTATGACTATAGTGGTTGTCATAATAACGTTCCGTTTCCATGAAAGGGATTTATGCATTGGGTAACACCGGCAACTCGTTGCCGGTGCCCGAAGGGCAAGAAGCTGTTCTCAAAATTTAC
>JAFDJC010000013.1 GCA_019307665.1 Deltaproteobacteria bacterium
AGTTTCAGTTTTAAATCAGTCTGTTTTAGTTTTTCCAGATCGAGCTTTGCTTCCTTCTTACCTGCGATTGATTTTGTATTAAACAAATTCCGTGAAATTATCTGTTTATAATGTGATAATGGCTTGTTAGATTCATTAATATTGTCACCAACCGTACGTGTATTATCTGAAGACAAAAAAGCGGAAGCGCTGCCTTTACCTCCAGCAAGCAGTTTATAGAATACATCAACACACAGATAGCATGCGGCAGTGATAAGGATAATATTAATAAATATAAATATATTTTTGGTTGTTATTGATCTCATTCAGTTCAGTTCCTGTTGCCTGCTGATTTGTCGCCTCTGTTTCTATTTTTCAGGTCCTATTATTTTAAGGAAAATGTCGGACGTGCAAGTGTCCCTCTGATTCTGAACCCGATACCTTTCCTTCCGGATCTGCTTTTAATAAAATTTTTTGCTTGAGCCATTTTGCCCAGCAGGGATGGGTGAGGAGATATTTCACCGTCCATGCTTAAAATACTTTTATCCATCTTATTCATTATCATTACAAACCCTGAGATATCTGCATCAAAATCATCTCCGCTTCCGGTAATCCGCTCAAGCTTAAGCCGGTTACCTTTTAGCACAAAACCTGCATCTATTTCATTAAAACGGATATTCTCGATTCCATATAAAGGAGTCATGAAGTCTATGCCACAATCAATAAGTTGCAGGTCGGATTCAGCAGACGCCTGATTACTATTCTCCTCACGTAAATAAGTGACTGCCCCTTTAAGAACACCTGAAAGATTATGCGGAATAAATTCTTTAAGGGCAAGCATCGTACTGAGCTGTATGCCATCTATATCTGCAGTAACAAAAATTCGATTGCTCTTTTTTAAAGGCATGGCAACCTTGCCTTTAACAACTCCATCATAAAGACTACTTTTAAAATATACTGTTAATTCTTTTTTAACCAGTGAAAGAATTCCTGGAATAGCCCGCAGCATTTCAGCCTTAAAAAACGGCTTGCCATGATAATATATCGTTATATGGTTGAATAACAGTCCAGGCGGAAATGTCGGTTCAACATTTTCTATGGCAACCTTAACATCAGGAACAGCTTTATTGGCATAAAACAGGGCATAATCCTTTACATCTTCAGAAGGGAAAAGGTAATAAAGAAAAAAAACAGTGACGGTAATAATGTACACTGAATATAAAAGTCTTTTTTTTGTTTTTTTCATAGACTTTTGTTACAACTCAATTGTTTCGATCTGCATGACAGCACTGACGGATCGATCCTTGCTTCCTTTCACTGAAATTGAAAGCCTTTTGACAACAACAATATTTCCTGATGTTTCAACACCATGCAAATAGGTAGTCAGCTGTTTCATCGTAATGCCCTGAAGTTTCATCTCCACAATAGATTTTTTATGCCGACTGTTTGGCTGATTGGAGGTTGAAGGCTTCATATAACTGATATTTCCCTTTATGCCGGCTTCTCCTGCCAGTCTGTCAAGAAAGGAAAAAAGTGTAAAACCCCTTTTCCTGCCCGCCAGATACACGGCTTGTGTATCTTTTTGCTTTTTAATTGCATCATATTCGGATTTAAGTGATTCCATCTCGGTTAGAGTCATCTTTTTGATCCCGAGATTCCGTTTCATTCTGTTTTTTTTGCCGATTACAGGAGAAATGGCAAAGTGTATAAACAGATAGAATAGAATAATACCGCCTACTGAAACAACAGCAATCTGTTCACGCCTGTTAAGTTTTCTTCCCCCAAAACGGATATTAAATTCCATAATATCAGGCTTGCCCTCCTGATTTGCCATCTTTTTTCAATAAAATCTTCAACTTAAACCGTATTTTATTTTCTGATCTGTCCGTATTCGCAGAGCTTATCACCACCTTATGAAACAGCTCTCCTTTCTCAAGGCGGCCTTTAATATCATCCACCGCGTTGAATGCTGCTGTCTCACCCGAAATTGTCACATTATCAGGTCCTATGATAAGCCTCTCAAATTCTACGTCTATGGTATCAGGTATCATATTACTTATATCATTTAAGATATCAATAGCGAGAATATCATTGCCTGTTCCTTCGGAAATCGAGGTCTGTTCTTTCAGTTCCTTTAATTTTACCTTCATCTGATGTAGAGGATCGACTATCCGGGTTATTTCAGGAAATGATGTTTTTAAAATCCGGTTAATCTGGAGGTCAAGCCAGTCTATTTTTTTTCCCGCCATATGAAAGTCAAAAATCATATTCAATATCGCCAAGAACAGTATAAACCCGACGAATAAGCCTGATTTGATAATGTTTTTTTTATGTTCAAGCCATTGCTTTTTTAGCGCAAATCGTCTTTGACTAAAATTCATCCAAAGAACCCCGGTAATATCCGTCAATGCGAGGGAAAGGGCATTATCCATCTGCCACGGTATCCAGGAAGAAACCTTGGCTCCATCAAGCTCCACACCGGAAACCTGGGCAAGGTCTATCCGATGTGTAGGAACATCAAAAAAACGGGCTATCTCATCCTGACAATCCAGATCATCCAGGCCGGGCCCTGTCAGAAAAAAAACTTCCGGTCTTATGTCTGAACCGGTTAATGTTTCAGATGCCGCCAGCGTCCTCTGAATATCAGTACACAGCAGCCCTGCCCTCTTCTCCTTTGTAGAATGAAGCTGAATGGAACGTATCAGAATGATCTGCCCGAAAACAAAGGCCAGGATTGTGCTTCTCTTGCTGTCTATATCAATCACAATCGAGTTTTCGGGAATGTCAGAAAAATATTTCAGGCAAAGTGTCGTCTGACTGCTGCCTGCAGCTATGATTCTAGGTGTGATACCAAAGGCGGCAAGCTCTGCAATGCGTTTCTCAATGTATGACTTTCTGACCGCGACGGCGACAATATTCGTATTTTCAGAACTGTCTGCCGAAGGCATGATCTGAAAATCCATTAGAAGATCATCTATGGGATACGGAAGCAACGGTTCCAGTTCAAGCGGAAGTATCTGGCTTATTTTCTTTTGATCCCTGAAAGGAATTTTGAGATTTCTGAAGGATATTTCCTCGGCAGGAAAAGATACTATACATACGGAGTCTGCTATATCCATCTGGCCAACAATAGTTTGCATTGCTCCAGATATACTGCTTTTATCTTCGGTATCGGCATTATAAGAAACATGAGTGAAGGATTCTATGGCATTTCCTTTCAAGCCGCTTGTTAAAAGAACTGCCGATACAGAATTATTACGGATATCGAGTCCAAGAATTTTTCTGGTCATGCCTGTGTTTTCCTGTTAGCGTTTTTCACAAATTTATTAATTATTTAACTACACTATTCACCCTTCCAATACAAGGCTTTGCAAATGTATTTTCCTGTTTTTTTATCTTTTTCCCGTTTTACAACCGCAGTAGTCTTAAGTTTTATTTCATGGGCAACAGCTATTGCCTCGATCCGGAAGAAATCACTCGACGTGGTAATCAGCTTCGGATCGATCTTTGTATCGGCGAGGCCGGGAGCCCTCTTATACCATTGAGGATCTTTAAGACCATGTGTATAAACACCATCAGACATTTCCTCGCGATAGGCGATGAGATCCATGGCCAGATGCTCTTCGCCGTCTGGTAGAAGTGCTGCGAGAACCGGTAATTCAGCAGTATTGATATTAATCTTTCCGGGAAATGTAAATTTTTTACCGTCGCTATCGGTCATCCCGTGCTGGGTAATAAAACCAGTCACCTGGTCTAATCCACCGGCAACTTCAAAAAGCTCCGCCACACACTTTACAAGAAAAAATTCATCGATACTGCTAAAAGGGCCGTTTTTACAGGTATATGGCGGGTCAAGCCCCTCGTAGTAGTATGATTCCGCCCCGTTCACACCGGTAATGGCGCCATCATCATTGGAGTCAAGCCAGTCTTTTGTTGAATTATAGATTGCAGAAGGCATGGTATCATCATCCGATATTCCTTCCTCAGGGCGAAGATAGCGAAGAAAGCGCTCCCACATTCTTCTCTGGGGTTCATTAAAATTCCGGCCATCCGGGAAATCCACCAGGGCATTAATCTGAATCTTTCCTAGCTCATCCGTAATTTTAACTTCTATGGTTCCTTCCTCAAACACCATGTCATTCATTGCATTGCTGATGATCTCGGGATCCGCCCAATCTTCCTGCAGGGAATCACTCTCGTCCGATTCTTTTTTATCCTTTACAAGAAGCGCCATAGCCATATGAATCGCTGAAGATGTCATATATTCAAGCGTTGCACGTCGTTTGATCACATTTGCCGATTCTGCAAAAGAGCCGGTCTTCCGGTTCAGCTCTATCACCATAGTCATAAGCAGTGCGATCATGGTCACTGCAATTATAACAGCTATTCCCTTATTGTTAGATTTATGTCTCAGTATGATTGGCATTTTAAAAAAAAATTACAAAGTTTCGTTTTCCATCTTTGTTCTAAAAACCGGCATTGTCACACTGGTTTTAAAATTGAATGACACTTTGTCTCTCCCGATTTCAAGTTCAATTCCTATGGCAACAGGTGTACTAAACTCATATTCCTCATCTTCCGAGTCCCAGAAGTCATATTCAGTTCCCTCCTGGTCGTAATAAGTAAATTTTAGCGACCTGATATTTTCGCAAAGCACCGGATCATAAACACTTGGCTCCCAGTCTGATTCATAATCGACTCTATCCGTACGCTTAAGAACATAATGGTCCTCTCCATCAGCTTCAACATAATAAACAATTTCAGCAATACCGCCATGAAATATTTTATCTATGGGAAGATGCGCCGAAGATGAAAATCTAAGCCTTCCAAAAGAATTATTTACCGTATCACTTTTATCGCCGATAACTCTAAAGGGATCCGGAGGGTTGCTCATTTCAGGAGGCGAGTACCGGGGGGTCATTGAGATATGAAGAGACCTTAAATCAGCGTCCATTCTGAAGAAACAGTTGGTTGCAGCTTCATGGAAAATAAGATCTTCATCGATTGCCTCGACGTCTGTCAACACCCTATTAAATGAGCCGTAAACCGTCACAATCAACAGACTGAAAATCAAGATGGCAAGGAGTACCTCAATTAAGGTAAAGCCTTGTGTATTATTAAGCCCTTTATGTTTTAATTTTATATATATTACCTTCACTGCAACCTGTATGTGCTCAGATGATAAACATATTCATCATCATTCAATGCCACCATGACCTCTATTCTCTTTAGACGACTTGACATCTCTCCAAGGGTTTCCGATTCAATATCCTCGATGACGTGATGCCAGCTATACCCAGGAAACACCTCACCAAAATCCCCTCTTTCCTCTGACGGAATATCTTCGAATGCGGTTTCAATCTGCGTCATCCTGCTCCGGGCAAGCAGCGGCGCGGTGATATCAAATCGTGCATTATTGTTCATTAAAATTGTCTGGAACTGAACATGAAATACTGCGGTAAGAGCAATGGCAATGATGGACATTGCCACCATAACTTCGAGGAGCGTAAAGCCTGGTTTTGAAAAACCGCTCTTTTTTTTGCTAAATATGGTCCTCATTGTATGATCTATATTTATCATGAACCTTAACTGTTGACAGAAAAGGTTCGACAAACAAAGACTTCATTTCATCTCCCATGCTTTCTATATGTATAATTGCTCTGTCTGAGAAACCTCTTTTATAGAATACAATCTCTGCCGTCCCTGCCGGAACCTTCCCTGTTTGCGGAAACTCAACATCTACCAGCTTTACATCATCCGGAAGGGTATAACCCTTTTCCATGGCAGCTGTTTTTTCCTCTTCAGTCTCCATTGATTCGTCTGTAATCCACAACCGGCCGGAGTCCATGTCTGCATGCAGGATATAGACTTTCTGTTCTCTTACGGCACTGGTTTTCAACAACCTGACTTTCACAATAAGCCAACGCAAAGTCCTGGCAGTATCGTCTGAAGTAAAAAAGTCGGAAAACCTTGGCACTGCGAGCAGAAGCATAATGGTGACAATAGAAATAACAACGATCAGTTCGATCAAAGTAAACCCGTCACATGCCTTTTGTGGTCTGTCCACTTGACTCAAACACATTGGTTTAGTTGGTGATTGTCCGAAAATAAAACGATCTGCTCAAATTCAACAACTACTCAAGCTCCCAATTATTGATATCCTTATCAAGGCCTTCACCACCTGCAACACCATCAGTGCCATAAGAAATAATATCATATTTCCCATGAATACCAGGGCTTAGATATATAAAATCATTGCCCCAGGGATCTTTGGGAACCGTTCTTTTTTCAAGATATCCCCCATCGCGCCAGTGCCTGGGTAGAGCACCGGTTTCCGGAGCTTCCACAAGAGCCTGCAGTCCCTGCTCAGTGCCCGGATAGGTCCCATTATCAAGTTTGTAAAGTTTCAGGGCCGCTTCAATACTGACAATATCCATTCTTGCTTTATTTTGTCTTGCCTCATCAGGTGCATCCATAAAATTAGGGGCAATAACCATTGCAAGGATTCCCAGAATAACAATAACGACCATGAGTTCAATGAACGTAAACCCGGAATCGTTAAACGATATTTTAAATAAGTTGTTTCTCATTAATCCTCCGGAATCAATTACTATTTTTTTTTAATTTTTTAAGTACCTCGCCGGTATCTCCACGATCAATATCATCGAGGGCAAATGAAAGGGCAGCTTCAATCAAGGAGGATTTGTTGTCTATTAAAACACCCTCAAGTTTTAACTCATGAAACTTGCGATTAAACCTATCAAGAAGATCAACGGAGAGATAAAAGCCCGCTTTTTTCTTTTTAAGCCAATTACGTTTATCCGGCCCTTCCGCTGCTTTTTTTTTATCTGTTCCTATGGCGGCCGTCACCGGATCAAAAGGGTCCTCACCAAAAAAATCAGGGGTTGCTTTCTTATTTGCTGCCATCACTATTAACCCTCCTGATCAATTTTCTATAGCCATCAGCTCCACTTGCCTGGTCCATGTATTCAAAAATCGTCTGCCCCTTTGCCGGGGCTTCAGAAAGCCTGACATTATAATGAATTGGATCACAGATCTGCCTTTTGAACATTTTATTAAGTTGCTTTAATATGACAAAACTGTGCCGGGTGCGCCGATCAAACATGGTAGGAAGTATATATTTTAACTCAAGGTCTGTATTTAGCTTCTGGGCTGACATCAGATAGCCGAAAAAGGTTTTAAGTCCTTCCATTGAGGGTGCTTGGAGTGCAACAGGGCATAAAACCTCATCAACAGCCATTAAGATGTTGACGCTCAACACATCCCAGCCCGGCGCGCAGTCAAATATCAGGTAATCAAGCGTCCCTTTTTTAGGAATCAGTGCCTTACCCAGTAACATCTGCCTTACATCCCTCGGCTGTTCGCCAAGCCAGTTTTTGAGTTCCACAAGCTCTATCCCGCCGGATAGAAGCCAGAGGTTTTTCCTTGACGCATAAATGGCATCTCTTTTGGAAATATATTCACCTTTTCTGTCCTTGCCGGTTATAAACTCATATAGTCCGTGTTTTGGAGTAACCCCCAAAAACTTTGATGTCTGCCCCTGAGTATCGCAGTCTACAAGCAATACCCTGTGGCCAAGCATTGATAAGCCATGAGCCAGGTTTACAGCCGTGGTTGTTTTGCCAACCCCGCCTTTTGCCATGGCAACTGCTATTTTTCTCATCCTTTATTCCCCGGTATTCCCCGGTATTCTCCGGTTCAAATCATTCCATATGATAGTTTCAGGCCTCTTTCCAGTATTATTTGTTTTGGCTTTATATCTTTCTTCTTTATGTTAATCAATGAAAAGTTTGAAAAGATTATATATAACAATCTTGTTTAAGCTGTATAAAAAATTAAAAAAAACAAAATTACTCTTGCCCAAAGATATATAATGCTATATGTGAAATAAATAGTGTGAAATTCTTTTCTTAATCTGAGATGCTATTATGCATTAAAACGAGACAGGCAATGGAAAAGCCTTACAGATTGCTGATAATTGATGACAGTAAAGTCATTTTAGGGACATACAATAAGTTTTTTACAAAAAAAGAATATAATGTCATTACAGCTTCCAATGGTCTGGATGGGCTGAAAATGATCGAATCGGATGAACAAGGAATAGATCTTGTAATTACGGATATTGTAATGCCCAATATCAGCGGTGCAGGCGTCATTTCAATACTAAAGAAAAAATACCCTGAAATACCTGTCATTGCAATTACAGGATGGGGGACGCATCCTGCAACACTTGCCTCCGAAGCAGATGCAGACCTTATACTTGGAAAACCGATAAACTTGATAGAGCTTGAAGAAAAAATTAATAAAATGATATTCCGAAAAAGAGAAAAAATTGACAACCAATAAACTTCATCCGGTAAAAAAATGGAACCTCCTGTAATCGTTGGTGTAAGCAAAGAAATTGTAAAGATAAATGATCTGATTAAACATGTATCGGATACAGGTTTAAACGTTGTCATCACAGGTGAAACCGGCGTTGGGAAGGAAGTTGTTGCCCAGAATCTCTACCAGAATTCCCCAAGAAAAAATAAACCTTTTGTTAAGGTTAACTGTGCCGCTTTACCTGAAGGATTGCTTGAAAGCGAACTTTACGGATATGAACGGGGTGCCTTTACAGGGGCTGACCAAAAAAAACGCGGCAAGTTCGAACTGGCAAATGGTGGTGTGCTGTTCCTTGATGAAATAGGAGATATGCCGATATCATTACAGTCCAAGCTGCTCCATGTTCTCCAGAGCGGCGAATATGCACCGTTGGGATCTGAAAAAGAATTGACAACAGACACATGGCTTATCACCGCTACCAATCATGACCTTGAAAAAGAGATTAAAAAGAAATTATTCAGAGAGGATCTCTATTACCGGCTGAATATTATAAGAATTCATATTTCGCCTCTTCGCAAAAGGCCTGAGGATATTCAGCCTCTCATTGATTATTATATCGATATATATACGTCAAAATTTGACAATAAACACCTGCTGAGGCCGGAGAAAAGAATATTTGACAAATTGTTGGCCTATAGCTGGCCAGGTAATGTGAGAGAACTGCAGAATGTCCTTAAAAGAGTTCTGGTACTTGGCAACTGGGATGAGATTATTGATGAGCTGATCTTTGACGAAGCAGCAGGCGATATCAAGTCTGATGCGCTTCCTTTTTCTCCGGATACAGCGGCTTCATCTGCCTTCAACTATAGTGAACCTCCGGATCTTGAATCATTTTCACTTAAAGATATCAGAAAGCAGGCATTGGACAAGGTTGAAAAGGAAGCGATCTCATATGTTCTTGAAAAAACCGGATGGAACAGGAGCAAAGCGGCCAGAATATTAAAAATCAGCTATAAGACACTCTTATACAAAATCAGCGACCTTAACATCCGACCTCCGGTGAGCCCGTAATTATAGCTTCCTATATATTATACTTGGATATCAGCCTTGAAAGGTAAGTTCTCTGAATTCCCATCACTTTCGAGGCATTGCTTCTATTGCCGTCTGTGTTATCAAGATTCAGCTTGATAAATTCCTTCTTAAACTGGTTCAAAGCCTCATTCAGGGTCAAACCGACCTGCATTCCCGGATACTTCATTTTTGGTGATAGAATCGGCAAATCATCGGGCATAATCTCCTTGCCGTCCCCCATGACAACAGCCCTCTCAAGTGCATTTCTGAGTTCCCTTACATTTCCAGGCCAGTCGTACCGGGTCATCTTTTCGATGGCTTGTTTTGAAATGGCAAGATAAGGCAACCCTCTTTCTTTTCTGAAAATATCAAGAAAATGCTCTGCGAGAAGAGGGATATCATCTTTTCTATCTTTAAGTGCCGGCATTTCAATTTTTACGACATTCAGTCTATAGTATAGGTCTTCCCGAAACCTGCCGTCCTCAACTTCTTTTTCAATATCCCGATTTGTTGCTGAAATGACCCTGACGTTTACATACACAGGTCTGTTGCCTCCGACCCTGCAGAACACTCCCTCTTCAAGCACCCTTAATAGCTTGGCCTGCATTCCAGGACTCATTTCTCCAATTTCATCCAAAAATATGGTGCCGTCATCAGCCAACTCAAATTTTCCGTTTTTGCTGGAAATAGCACCGGTATATGCACCCTTTTCATGTCCAAACAGCTCATCTTCAAGAAGTGACTCGGGCAGGGCCGCACAGTTTAATACGATCATTGGTTTATCTTTTCTGGGTCCGATTCGATGGATCAGCCTGGCAAGCAGCTCCTTGCCGGTTCCGCTTTCTCCGAGAATAAGCGTTGTCGAATCTGAATTGGCAACCTTTTTGGCTTCAATAACAACTTTACTGATGACTCTGCTTTCACCGATTATTCTGTCTTTGACTGCCAGCTCTTGTCTTAATCTTTTATTCTCTTTGTCTATATAAACAATCTTTTGGGCATTTCCAATGGCATGGGCTGCGAGCTCGGCAAATTCGGACAATATTTTCAGGTCATCATTTCCAAAATGCCCGCCATCTGCTTTATCTATTATTTCCACTACTCCGATAATTTCACCGGCTACTTTCATTGGAGCGCAGACAATTGAGTGGGTCTGAAAATCGATGGACTTACTAATTTCTCTATTCCATCTGGAATCAGTATTGACATCCTTAATAAGGAGGGGCTGGCCGGTCTGAGCAACCTTTCCGGCAATTCCATCTCCCAGTTCAATTTCAAATTTTTTCAGTTCCTCTTTTTTATCACCGGTTGCCACCTTGAAATAAAGCATTCCTTTATCCCTATCCAGCAGCAAAAGTGATCCTGCCTTAGCATGCATAATGCTGGCGGCTTTTTCAATCGTAAATTCAAGGAACCGGTCAAGATCATGAACTGATGAACCCCATGAAGCCACTTGGGGCCGGCCATCAACAAGCGAGTCCTTTTCTACATTTCTCTTTTTCATACAGAACCCTGTGGAGTAAAATGGATTAATTCTATTTTTGAACAGAGCATAACTTAAAGGAAACTTGGTGTCAAATCAAAGGGGATAGATATGATATGATTTGTCGAATGATACGAATTTGCCGGACTGCCTTTATTTCGGCAATCATTATTCCATTCTTGGCGATCTCCTTCTGTCCTGGCCTAACCGCCTGTCACTGCTTTCCCTCCGTTCAGGTATGTAACTCGTATATAAAAACTGTCGTCTGTCGGTACCAACTCTCCGACCGCCGTTATCTATTAAATTTGTTCTTTCAATATGTTCTTCCATAATATTCTCGAATCTAAGGTCGGGGAGCAACTAAGCCTAGCCGACTGATCATCATGTCCATTTTTCCGTTTTCATTACCTTGTCATTCTTTCTTAGTAGTAGTATTTCGTTAAGGTATGCAATAAGCATACCCCTAAACAGTTTCATGTCGCTATAATATTTTGCTTCAATAACAGATAGTTATAATCCAACTCCTTTCCATGATCGGAATTTACTATGTAATACATTTCATACACTATCCAGTGAATTACACAATATTTATGTAATTATTTTCACAGGATATTTTCTTGCTATCATTTTTACTCACCATAGCTTTGCCCACATATTGTATTAACAGATATTATGTGCAATATAAAGGCCAAAGAAAAAAAATCCGGGAAAAATTGTTGCTGGAGGAAGGGTTTAGAACTAATATCAATGTATTATATCATTAAAAAAAAACGAGCGGAGAATGTGACAAAAATTTATTGAAAGGGTTATAACCTTAAGTTTATGCAACCGAGGTAACAAATACACTGAAAATATGTAGTATCTTTCACAAAAACAGAGAGGGTTAATAACTGTAGGATGCGGCAAGATAAACGGTTACATTTTTAACTTCGACATCCTGTATTTCAGGACTATTCGCAACTACCCGTGCCTTTTGATGCTGTATAAAGCGCCTCGAAAGGCAGGTAATAATTGTTGCTCAAATCGCTTTTATCTTTATATTTTACACGAATATCAAATTTATTTATAAAACCTTCAGGCAGGGGTCTGTTCAGCATGCTTTTGTTGTACTCATCAGCTGTATCGGAAAAAATCTGTGCCGCATGATATACATTTCCTGAGGACTCCGTTGCCTCAACAAGCAATTGATCGTTGCTATCTGTATGCTCTTTGGCTGTCCCTTCTTTGGAAAAATCAGGGCCAAATTCATTTTCAGTAAACATGACATCAAAAAGTATTGACTTGGCGCCGCACATTGAAAGGAAGTTAATGAGCTCAGAGTGAATATTTCTTGGCCAAGGCCATCTGCCGGCAATCCTGTTCATGGCATTCAGGGAAGATTCATCGACAATAACCAGAACGATCTCAGAAGGAAGTTGTGTTTCAGATCTGCATATCCGTGTTCTGATATCAATTGATTTACGTTCATAGATGGATAAAATTCCTGACAAGTCAGCACAGAGCATCATGATTGAGATCATGGTAAATACCAGTATACCACGAAACAGTTTTCTTTTAAGAAACAATTTCACAGGCGGCATAATATAATTCACTTATTTTGCTTTCGCAGCTTTGGAACCTTTTTATCGGTACACTACAGAAAACCGACATTCACAGTCTCGTAAAAAAGACACTATGGTTAAAGAACTAAGGCCAACAGAAAATTCTTTCTGTTCCCCGGAATGCGTTATCGACTTTATTTCAGAAGTTTAGGAAAAGATCGGCCCCTGACTGGAACCTGCATATTAGATACATCTTTAGTTGTCATAATAGCACAATACTATCGACCATTACAACATTTTATTGACAATATTGGTTTTGTTCAGTTAAGCACTGTTTTTATTTAACATATCTCGTCAAGAAGTTCTTCGGCCTCATCAATTGTTAATACGTTTTTGGCATGGTACCCTGCTGCTTTGGCTGTTTTGTCAAACTGATAGTGACCTAGATAACCGAATTTTTTAACAACCCTTACGACATTTGAAAGCCCGGCTTCGACCATACTTTTCTGAGCCCTATAGACATAGGCCTCTTCCTCTTCACCTCTCACCTCATATTCACGCAAATCCGTCAAACAGCCAAATCCTTTCTTAAGATCACCGCATGCCTGCTCAATCTCGTTTACAATCGTTTCAATCTCTTCCTTGCCATCCAATTTGCCGATTGAAACATAAAGCCTGTTCTTCTCCTTATCAACTCTAACTTCATGCATAAGGCCCTCCTGTCGTATTATAAGTCTTTTATCTATATAATGATTTTTCAATCTCATCCAGAAAACGGCTCATATAAGTAACCTGTCCCCTTCTGGACATTGCATGACTTAAATACAAATTGCGTTTCGCCCTTGTAACGGCAACATACATGAGCCGCCTTTCTTCCTGAAGCTCTGCATCAGTAGTTTTTGATTTCCAGTGAGGGAACAGGTCCTCCTCACACCCGGCAATGAATACCGTATCATATTCAAGGCCCTTGCTGGCATGGACAGTTGAAAAGACGACACCGGAACTGTTTTTCTCATCCTTCTTATCCTCCCTGATCAGAGCTGCCTCCTCAAGGTATTCTATCATCACCTGTTTACTTGAAGCTGAATAAACCAGTTCGTCTATATTTTCAACCCTTGTCAAATAATCTGCTTCCGTATTTGAGTACTGTTTTAAATAGTCAAGATAACGGCATTTGTCCAGAATATATTTGATGGCATCAGCCGGCTGCATCTCATTTATTTCATCAAGTATCGTCATAAGTATTCCAAGGGAAGCCTGTACTCTCTTAGGAAATACATTTTCAGCAAGCATTTTGATAGCTGCACCCTGAAGACTCATGCTCCCGGTTCGAAAGCTTTGAATTTTCTGCAAGGTCCCCGGGCCTATGCCACGTTTTGGAATATTCAAAATTCTTTCAAATGCCACATCGTCATCCTTAAAGATCGAAGCGATCAGGTAGCAATTAATATCCAGAATCTCCTTGCGCTCAAAAAAGCCCCGTGAACCCAGCATACGATACGGGATTTTCATATAGCGAAACGCTTTTTCAAAAGCACGGGAACAAAATTTGGTTCTGTACAATACCGCCATTTTATCGTGTGAAATCCCTGCATCATTAAGGGAGGCAACCTTCCTGCCAACCCACTTAGCCTCTTCATCTTCACTGAAAAAGCCATGCAATTCTACAATACCACCCTTTTGTTCTGAGAAGCATTCCTTTTTCATCCGTTTATCATTAAAGCCGATAAGTTCATTCGAGATCCTAACAATTTCATGAACAGATCGATAATTTTCCTCAAGCTTGAATACCCTGGCATCGTTATATTTGTCCCTGAAGGTCAGGAAATGATCAAGATTGCTGCCACGGAACCCGTATATCGACTGCCAGTCATCACCCACACAAAAAAGATTACCCTTCCTGAGTAGCAGGCGTGTCAATTCTTCCTGGAGGTTGTTTGAATCCTGGTATTCGTCTACCAGAATAAACCGGAAAAAATCCTGATATTTTTTTCTGACATCTTTGTAATCCCGAAGTATATTTCTTGTTAAAAAAAGAATGTTATCAAAGTCTACGGCATTTTTTTCTTTTAATTTCTTTTCGTAAAGTGTGTAAACATCATCAAGCCTGATATGGGATATACCGGATCTGTGGTCAAAATATTTACCTGGCTCGCCTGAATTCTTAGCCTTGGAAATCGCCGAAAGGACAGCCGGAACATTTTTTTTATCAAAATTAAGATGTTCAACAACAATTTCAGTCAATATTTTTTTTTGCTGATAGTCCGAATAGATCTGGATCGGCAAGTGATAACCCAAAAGTTCGCAGTGCTCTTTAAGAATCCTGAAACAAGCGCTGTGGTATGTTCTGACCCATGGAAACCCGGAGGGCGAAATGCCGGTCAGGTGCACCAACCGGCTTTTCATTTCATCAGCAGCCTTGTTGGTAAAAGTAATCGCCAGGATACGCTCAGGTTCATACCCCTTTGATACAAGGTGTGCAATTTTTGCGGTCAGCGTTCTTGTTTTCCCTGAACCTGCGCCTGCGATAACAAGAGCCGGTGTTCCCATGTATTCCACAGCATCTCTTTGCTGGTCTGAAAGCTGCATATTATATTCCTAATGGTTTTTATAGTAATCAACTGTTCAAGCTTAATTTTTTTCCATAAGCCACAATACACAAAAAACGTCAAGGAAAAGAAGGCAGTCCTAAAAAGCATGGCAAGGTTGTATAAATGAATATTTATGCAGATACCGGTTTTCGTTTTACTAACCGGCGCTATCAAGAACCTTTAAGGAATAAATATTGAACATATATTTTTCAGGGTTTACCTGTATCCCGTTTAACTTCACTTCATAGTGCAGATGCGGTCCGGTACTTCGCCCGGTATTTCCCATATGGGCTATAACATCACCCCGCTTAACCGCTTCACCTGAACTCTTTAAAAGTTTGCCGCAATGACCGTATCGTGTGGAAATCCCGTGACCATGGTCAATAACAACCACTTTACCCAGTAGTCCTTTCTTTGCAGCAAAAGTCACAATACCATCTGCTGTCGCAATAATAGGCGTGCCTTCACGACTAGCAATGTCCAGCCCCTTGTGCAATTCTGTGAGCCCTGTAAAAGGTGATTTTCTACGCCCAAACCTTGATGATATCCAGCCTGATGTGGGTATTATTGAAGGGGTTGATGCCAGGAGATTCCGCTTGGCTTCCAGGTCAATTAAAAGACTATTAAAGCCATGCTTTTGTTGGTTTGAAGCAAACTCAAGATTTTTGACCTGTTCATGCATTTCACGCACGAGTCCATTATGTTTTTCCCGGGTTGATATCCTTGTATCCAAATCTTCAGGACTTGTTCCACCAACGCCAAAAAGATTTTCATTCTCACTTGCATGTTCAATATTAGCAATGATCCGTATTTTCTTTTCGAAACCGTTCAACTCCACCAGCTTTCCCTTTAAGAAATTTATTTCATTTGCAAAAATTTGTATTTGTTGATGTTGGCCGGCAATTTCATCTTCCTGACCGTTAATCTTTGCCTGAAGCAGTTTTGCATCTGAAATATTTCTTTTAAGATCGTAATGTTGATAGCCGACCGTGGCAAACGAAATGAGAAATAGTGCTATGAATATAAACGATGTAATAACAGCCGGCTTAGAAATAGTTGCCTGATGAATCCTTGAACCTGTATTTCCGAAAACGACAAATGTAATTTTATTTCGCATAATTGTTAGCTTTTCCCGTTGTTTTCGCCCGTCTTACTCGAGCTATATATGTATTTATTAGCATTTTTTAGCATTTTTTAATAAAAAAGCAATATTGATGCCAGTTGTACTTATGCCCCCTGTTTCGCATTAATTCGGTTTTATTTAACTGTTTTTTTCAAATAAAATATTTAGATCTGTTAAGTAAACCTGATTATTACAATCAGATACAGTCTTGAATGTCAACTTTTTTATACCTTGCCGTGCATTTTTTTTGACGAATTCGCAATGAATCCGGTTTCCTGGTATTTTTTTGTATTTGTTAGATTATTGACCATACTATCTTCCAATTCCGGTTACATTAACCGTCCCGTCCTCTCTCAGTTCTATAAGCGAGCCGGCACCGCCTCTCCCAATAGAGCAATTCACTACAAGGGTTTTTCTAAAAACTTCGGATCCGGGTGCCTCATGAATATGACCACAGATACAAAGAGCAGGCTCTGTTTCTTTTAAAAGCTTAAGGAGCCCCATACTGCCGGCATGAAATCTCCCGAAAACATGGTCAAGAATACCCCAAGGCGGTGGATGTGCAATAAGAATTGATCTTTTGTCTAGCAACGCCCCGGCTTTTTTTAAAACCTTTTTTTCCATTAATCGAATACGCGATCTGAAAGGAACCGGAACAGTGCCGCTCATTCCTGTGAACCATCTGTTTTTTATTAAAATTTTGTTCAAATGCGCATGAGATATATTGGTGTATTTTTTAAACAGTTTTTCTACAATCGGCATATCCGTATTGCCGCGAACTGCTATAACCGGAACCGGCATATTGTTTAATGCTTCAATAGTAGGGACCGGACGGATATATCCTGTAATGTCCCCTGCGACAACAAGGACATCCGGGGCAGTGTCATTTATTTTTTTTCTAATCAGAGAAAGCCTTTCAGGCTTCCCGTGAATGTCTGCAACGGCATAGATAAGCATTTCAATTGCCCTTCCTTTTTTGAAACAGGTTGCATTATTTTGTACATACGGTCAACCCTTTTTATTAATAGGATGTTTTGTTAAAAGGCTTGCCTCTGTTGTTTTTATATGGTAACAGGGCGTGAAGTTTTAAAGATATTAAATATTTTAAGAATATAATATTGAAAGGGAATAGAAATGCAGAAAATCAGACTTGCACCTATTATTTCAGCGCTGGTTATTGGCGCAGCACTGCAGGTGCTGTTCATTTTTCCGGACATAAAAGATACCCCAAACAAAGCTGTGATTGAATTTGCAACAGCCTATTTCAAAGTTGACAAATCCATGGGGAACCGACTATGCGATGAAAGAAAAACAGTTAACGGAACCGATGTTGTGGAAGAATATATACAGATTAAAACCAAAGAGGCTAGAGACCGTGGCCTCAGCATGTTCTATCTCAAGGATAAACTTTACAATATAAGAACGGAATCTGCCAAAAGGGATAAATCTTCAGTTGAAATCAGACTAACGGCAGAGGTTAAACCGCCCTTAAAATCATTTTTTACCAATGAAGATTACAGACAAATTGATGAAATCATAAAGGTTATCAATGATAACGGAAAGTGGAAAGTCTGCGGAAGACTGTTCTCCCTGCCCGGCAATTGATACCAAAATGCCCTTCTGAACTTTTTTCTTTGCCATCACAAACTTTGATTTTTTATAATACTGTCATGTATTGAATTTCTTACAAATGATAACCGCATCAATACAAAGGACACAGAGATAATCTGACTTGTCCGGCCAGGAGACATAAGCCGTAAAAGCAAATTAAGGTCCTGCCAAAAACCAGGTTGTCGACAAACATCCGGCGAATAATGTTTGTATTTATATCTAAGTATCCCGAATGTGGCGTCTCCAGCATATAAGATATAAAAATACCACTGTTATCTCTGCGCCCTCTGTATTGATGCGATTTAACCATAAAAAAACCCCGCCTTGACGAATCAAGACGGGGTTTACGCGCATATTATGCACAGAAACCGCCTTAACCTCGAAGGCGTTCCAGTTACTTTAATTATCCCGGCAGGTCTCCTGGCTTGTGGATCACTCTACTTACCGCCTCTTCCCGGCCAAATAGGCCAGTGAGTTTCTACGGCTTTCGTCCCCACACACAGTGGCGGGCCCGCAGCGGATTCTCACCGCTTTCCCTTTTATGCCATAATCGGCACCCGGATATTTTTAATTGGTATGTGTCATAACCGAAATAACTCAGATATGTCAACAGAAAAACTTAACAGGACATTCCCCAATTTTTTTCATACTTCAAATAAAAATAGCTGACGCTTACTCGGGTGGCCCAGACAACTCGTTGTCTGGGTGCGCCAGCACAAGAAGCCCGCAATAATCGGAAATAGACGATTGAAGACCGACAAACTTGGAAAAATCAAAATGAAAAGGAAATATATCGTTAAAAACTTCTTTTGTTAATCCCTTCTCGCCCTTCGGGCACCGGCAATTAGTTGCCGGTGTCACCCATGTTTCAGTCTTACAAAAAATTTTTGAAAGTTTCCCTAAAATTGATTGAAAAATGACTTTTTCACTTGTCAATTCGGCTCAGCTCTTGACCCTACTACGATTACTAATTTCTAACTCTGTTTTTTAGGGAATGTCCTGGAAAACTTAACAGGCAGTCTTTGTCTTTTTGATTTTCCGCTCAAGTATGGTAATCACTACCACTACCTAACCTTTAAGACCACCTCTCTATTTTAACTTTGATAGTAAACTTAAAATTCAAGAAGGGTTAATTGTCGTTGGACGGAGATGGTTTTACAGTAATCAAAAAATAAGATTTACTTGACTTGACGCCTACCTAACATGATATCTGTACTTTGAGACAAGTTTAGATATTCTCAATATATCAGTAATTCAGTCTGATGTTCAATTTGTTTGCTTTAAAATTGGAAATTGGCTATTTTTTGTCCTTATTTGGGATGTTATCAAGATGTCAATATAACATGCCTA
>JAFDJC010000165.1 GCA_019307665.1 Deltaproteobacteria bacterium
AAAGGGGACAGTCGATCTGATGCGTTGGATCAGCTTTTTGAATCATGGCCGGGAGCTGTTTTCAAGGAAAACCCAAAGCCCGTTAGTACGATCGTGAGAAGAATATTTGAAAAAAACCAAACAAAGAAAATGCGTCCCTTCAATCTACACCTCAAAGGCACGAACTTTCAAATCAATGTATGGAAAGCGCTATTGAACATACCTGAAGGGTGGGTTGTAAGCTACCAGGATATTGCATCCTATATCGGACGACCGAAGGCATTCCGTGCTGTTGCAAACGCCATTGCCATCAACCCAGTCGCTTTTTTGATCCCCTGTCACCGCGTAATTGCAAAGTCGGGAAAAATTCATCAATATCGTTGGAGTGCTATAAGGAAAAAGGCTATATTGGGATGGGAAGCAGCAAGATCGGCATAATATCCAACACCATATATTTGGGGATCTTGCTCTCAAGAAAAGTTGAAGATTTCCGGCATGAATCATTAGCGTAATCAATGGCCGTGGAATAATTCACTCACAAGCTTATTAAGGAGTGCTTTACTGAATTTATCAGTGATGCCCCAGATATGTTGAAAAGGATTAAAAACGCAATTGAAGCAGGCGATACCGCAGGTCTTGATTCATATGCCCACAAGATGAAAGGGTCCCTCAAGTATCTTGCAGCTGAAAAAAGCTTCAGAGCTGGCATCCGATCTCGAGACAATGGGCAAAAACAGCAACCTTGACAATGCCGGTGAAACATTTCAGAACCTTGAAAGTGAGTGTGAGAAGCTTAAAAATTTAATGGCTGATTACGAAGCCTGAACCCTGCGTTAGACAACACCACGCGGCATGGGCAATACCTTCTCACCACCAAGGACATAGCCCCCGTCAAGTCTGATCACACTGCCGGTCATGAAATCGGCATCCTCAATAACAAACATAACAGTTTTAACCACATCCTCGATCGTTCCCGTTCTCCTGCACAATGTGTGATCTATGACAGATTTTTTCTGCTCCTCGGTTAAAAGCCCCCAACCCCTTGTACCCTTTCCGTGCCTTGTTTCTATAATGCCAAGCATTATTTCATTTACGCGAACTTCGGGGGCGCCAAGCCTGGCCCATGTCTCGGTCAACATGGATATACCTCTGTTTGCCGCAGAATATCCCTCATTAAAGATCATGGAAGCCGGGCCTGACCTTCCTGTTACCCCGGCAATTGATGAAAAATTAATAACAACACCATCACCGGATTCCTTTAAATACGGCAGGGAAAAATCAAATACCCACTGTTTGGCACGAAGAGTTGTTGCAAGCTCAAGATCCCACTGTTCCTGCACATATCTGCCGTGCACTACAGGCCATCCTCCTCGCTCTATATTATTAATAAGGATATCGAGCCGTCCGAATTGGTTCACAGTCTGTTCTACAATCCCGGGGATTTTATCTGTTTCAAGGAGGTTGACCTTGATGATGATATAATCCGTTCCGATTTTATCAAAAGCCGACTTTGTCTCATCAAGGTTCTCTTCCCAATCATAATACGTAAGTGCGACCCTGACGCCTTTTATAGCCAGTGCAAGCCCGATGGCCATCCCAATCCCCTTGATCGCACCGAGAACAAGGGCTGTTTTAATATTATCTGCCATTGGTTGATGCTCCGCTAAAAATATTTTCCTGAACCCACTTTATACCAAACTTCATGAGCTCAATATCATCATTCCTCAACATTTCTGTTTCCACCTGGCCTAAATCCAGACCAGATAAAAACCCTTTTTCAAACAGGTGCGTTCTAAAGTTGTCAAGGTCATAGCAAGCCAGATGAAACATGTGCCTTGATTTAATACCCATAGGACCAGGCATCAGCCTGTTTTTAAGGCTTATAATTTCCATAAAAAGATCATTCATCTCATTATAAATCGCAATGCCCTGGTCTTCTATCCATTTTCGAACAGTTCGTGTGTCACCCTCCTCAAACCCTTGGCAGTGGGGCTCATTTAAAAGCGCATAGTGTTCGGTAATTTCCCCTGTCTCTCTTGAGCGAGACGCAAGACGCGCAAGAGGATACGTGCGGCATGACCCCGGACGGTTACTGTAGACACGGCATCCTTCCTCTGTTACAAACGGGCATTTTGCTTCATTGGAGGCATTGTTTGGTTTCAGGGTCACCACCGGCAGCCCCGTCTCAGGACCTGTATGCTGCAGGGTATACTCTTCAAGAAATTGTCCCGATGAGATACCCAGGCTATTCTTCAGGCAAAGTATATCATAAGGGGTCAGTAATTGATTAAGGTCCCTGCAGCACTCATTAAAGCAGGGAACTTGTTTTGAGCATGAAAACATGAAACTGTCGTCAAGCCCAAGAGCTGTAATTTGGTTGTTCTCGTTATTCCCATTATTCATTGTGGCCGCCTCACTAAATTTTTTACTCTACTGTAACCTGATAAAAAATCAATACATTTGAAGTTTAATAAAACTCTTCAGCTTTTTGACCAGCCGATATTGGCAATCTCGTAAAAAGCTAATCCTAATGGCAAAGAAAAAAGTTCAAGTTCAAGGAGCGCAAATCCTGTGAAATGAGGCGTACTTTTAGTACGTTGAATGAACACAGGATGCAGTGCGACACAGAAATTGGACTTTTTACGAAGCCATCAATATTTTGTATCATATTTTGCCTTTTTATCTATATATTGTAACTGAAAAACGCAATCTGTAAAAATTCTGCTTAATCTAAAAAACTTTCTTCGAAATTTCTTGACAAGCACTCAGCTGGGTGATAATTTTACAATTTATTTTAGTTTTTTATAAGTATCTGTTTTTGTTTGAAATTAGTGTCTGCAACCGATTTGCTGAAAGGTTTATTTTTAAAAACTTACGGCGGAATATATTCCTGCCGTAGTCGATATTCTGTTGGGATTTAAAAAAAGGTAAAATAAATATTAAAAGCCGGCTTATACGAAAATTGCCTGCCAAATGTTAAGAAGGGAGGTGCAAAACCAGAAAATAACACCCTGAAATACGAATTGATTAAAATCGAAGTTTTTATTACAAACGCAAAACCTAGGAGGTATATAAATGCCAAGCTTTGTAATTTCTGAAAAATGCGACGGATGCAAGGGTGGGGATAAAACCGCTTGCATGTATATCTGCCCAAACGATCTTATGGTCCTGGAGCCTGACTCAATGAAAGCTTACAATCAGGAACCTGATCAGTGCTGGGAATGCTTTTCCTGCGTAAAAATCTGCCCGACCCAGGCTGTTGAAGTCAGAGGTTATGCAGACTTTGTACCGCTAGGAAGCAGCATTATGCCGATGATGGGTACGGAAGATGTTATGTGGACATGTAAGTTCAGAAACGGCACTATCAAGCGTTTCAAGTTCCCCATCAGGACTACTCCTGAAGGAAAGGCCAATGCTTATCTGGATCTTAAAGGGAAAGACCTTGATACCGGACTACTCTCGACTGAAGAAGCAGACGGCTATGAACTTCCCAAACCGCTGGCTACTGTCTAATATTAAAGATGGTACTAAGCTGTGATCCATTTACAAATGATATTAAGATTTTTATTTTAAGGAGGATATAATATGGCATTACCGAATAAACCATTGGGTGAACTTAAAGCCGTAAGAGATCCCGAAGTCGAAGAGCGTGAAGTTGATATTCTGATCATCGGCGGTGGTATGGCTGCTTGCGGAACCGCATTTGAAGTAAAAAAATGGGCTTCCGATGACACTAAGATCCTGCTGTGTGACAAAGCTGCAATGGAAAGAAGCGGCGCTGTTGCCCAGGGGCTTTCAGCTATCAACACCTATATCGGAGACAATACAGCGGATGATTACGTCCGCATGGTAAGAAACGACCTTATGGGTATTGTACGCGAAGACCTTATCTTTGACCTCGGAGGTCACGTGGATGACTCCGTTCATCTTTTTGAGGAATGGGGACTTCCGATCTGGAAAAAAACCGAGGACAACAAAAACCTTGACGGTAAAAAGGGCCAGAAATTAGGCACCCTGAAATCAGGTGCTAAACCTGTCCGTACAGGTAAATGGCAGATCATGATCAACGGTGAATCTTACAAAAGAATCGTTGCCGAAGCCGCAAAACTTGCACTCGGCGAAGACAACATTATCGAACGATTATTTATCGTTGAGCTTCTGAACGACGCCAATAATCCGAATCAGATTGCCGGCGCAGTCGGTTTTTCTGTTCGCGAAAACAAAGTATACATCATTAAATGCAAAACCATGATGGTTGCATGCGGCGGTGCTGTAAATATCTATCAGCCCCGTTCAGTTGGTGAAGGTAAAGGACGTGCATGGTATCCGGTATGGAATGCAGGCTCCACATATACAATGGCTCTGAGAGCCGGTGCCGAACTTTCCATGATGGAAAACCGTTTCACCCCGGCACGTTTTAAAGACGGTTACGGCCCTGTTGGCGCATGGTTCCTCCTGTTCAAGGCAAAAGCACTTAACGGCCTGGGAGAAAATTTTGCAGCAAGCGACGCTGCCAAGGCAGAGCTTGAAAAATATGCTCCTTACGGAACAGCCGCCATCACACCGACATGCCTCCGTAACCACCTGATGCTGTTTGAAATGAAAGAGGGCCGCGGTCCGATAATGATGGATACGGTTACAGCTCTTGCTGAACTCGGAAAAACCATGGACAAAAAAGAGCTCAAGCATCTTGAATCAGAAGCTTGGGAAGACTTTCTTGACATGACCTGCGGTCAGGCCAACCTTTGGTGTGCCCAGAACTGCGAACCTGAAAAGAAAAATTCCGAAGTCATGCCGTGCGAGCCTTATCTTCTTGGTTCACATTCAGGCTGCTGCGGAATCTGGACTTCAGGACCGGACCTTGACTGGGTACCGGACTCATACAAATGGGGCGATGCAGGAAAGGTTTATAACCGCATGAGCACCGTAGTCGGTCTCTTCACCTCGGGTGACGGCGTAGCCTGCTCAGGCCACAAATTCTCCTCAGGTTCACATGCTGAAGGACGTATGGTTGCAAAAGAAATGGTAAAATTCATACGCGACCATGCCGACTACACACCGACAATCAAAGAGACCAAAGAGGAACTTGTCGACATGGTATATAAACCTGTACGCGTATATCTCGACAACTGTGAATATACAACCGCTGCAGACATCAACCCGAATTACCTCAAGCCGAACGGCATGATGTATCGCATGATGAAAGCTACCCATGAGTACGGTGCAGGAACTGCTACCTATTACCAGACCAGCAACAAAAGCCTCGAGGTTGTCATCGACCTTATCGAAGTTATGCGTGAGGACTGCGAAAAAATGGCAGCAGGTGATCTCCATGAGCTCATGAGAGCATGGGAAATATATCACAGACTCTATACTGTTGAGGCGCATCTCCGCCATATCCAGTATCGTAAAGAAACACGCTATCCTGGATTCTACTATCAAGCAGATCATCCGGGGCAAGATGATGAAAACTGGTTCTGCTTCACCAACTCTTCATACAACAGAGAAACCAATGAATGGTCTCTGAAGAAGGTGGACTACCACAAAATCATCCCAGATGCATAACGGACGCATAATCAGATGCATAAAAGCATCTTGACGATTATTTCGTTTTAGAAAGACACCTCCAGATGCCTGTTCCAGGTGTCTGGAGGTTTTTATTAACAGAATATCGCAAGGTTTGCCCGGGCAGAATATATCCTTGGGCGGTATCCAGGGCATCTGATCGTGTCCGGATGCTTAAGCATTTTATATGACAGTTGATAAAATTCTTAAAGATTTTGACACATTCGCCGATGGGATATCGCCATTGAGGATTACTGCCTGAAAACCTGCCGGAATTTAATGATAATAATTCAGTTAACCGATATTTTAAACTATCGATATTTTAAACTATAATGCACGGAGGGATAGCATGACAACTGACAAAGCAACCCCTGCTAGTGGAAGCATTTTGGTGGTCGGAGGGGGTATAAGCGGATTAACAACTGCCCTTGAAGCTGCCGAAACCGGGTACGAGGTTTTCCTTGTAGAAAAAAATCCATACCTGGGAGGAAGGGTAGCGCAGCTGAATCAGTATTTCCCCAAGCTGTGTCCCCCTACCTGCGGCCTTGAAATCAACTTTAGACGAATTAAAGACAACCCCAAAGTAAAGGTCTTTACACTTGCAGAAGTAGAAAATGTTGCCGGATCACCCGGAAATTACGACGTAACTCTTAAAATCAGTCCGCGTTATGTAAACGAAAATTGTACAAACTGCGGAGAATGCGCAGATGTCTGCGAAACCGAAATTTCAAATGAATTCAACTTTGGAATCGATAGAACAAAAGCAGCTTATCTGCCCCATCCAATGGCTTTCCCTGCACGCCATGTTATCTCTTCCCAGATTAAGGGAACCGATGATGCAAAACGATGTGAAGAAGCCTGTAAATATGATGCTGTCGATTTTGCCATGGAACCTAAAACATTAAATTTCAATGTAGGTTCTATTGTCTGGGCAACAGGATGGGAGCCGTATGATGCGACCAAGATAGACAACCTTGGGTTCGGGCAATACCCCAACGTTATCACAAACATGATGATGGAACGTTATGCAGCACCGAACGGTCCCACAAAAGGCAAAATCCTCCGTCCTTCAGACAGCAAGGAACCGGAAAGTATCGCCTTTGTTCAGTGTGCCGGTTCAAGGGATGAAAATCATCTTCCTTATTGCTCATACATCTGCTGCATGGCATCACTGAAGCAGGCAACATACATTCGTGAGCGATATCCTGATGCCAGGATCTATATTTTCTATATAGATGTCAGAGCGCCCGGACAACGATATGAAAAATTTTACAAAAAAATCAAGGAAGATAAAAATATCTTCATGATCAAAGGCAAGGTAGCGGAAGTATCAGAGGAAGCCGGCACCGGCAACATTACCGTTGTAGCTGAAAACGCGATTACAGGCGAAAAAATCACACAGGCGGTTGATATGGCTGTTCTTGCAACAGGCATGCAGCCGACTGCCGTCAATACCAGGCTTCCGGCTGATCTGAAAATGACCGAAGACGGTTTTATGATAAACGATTTTGAAAAAGGCGGCATGTTTGCAACAGGCTGTGCCAACAAACCGTCGGATGTTGTATCGTGCAATCAGAATGCTACCGGTATGGCTCTTAAAGCGATTCAAACCCTGGTGAAGAGGTAGGAGGTTAACCATGGATAAAAAATATGGTGTATATATATGCACAGGCTGCGGAATCGG
>JAFDJC010000166.1 GCA_019307665.1 Deltaproteobacteria bacterium
AAACAGTCTAATTCCGGTTGTCATGATAACAGGTCACGGAACAATAGAAACAGCTGTTAAAGCAACAAAATTTGGGGCTTTTGATTTTATTGAAAAGCCGTTGTCCATAGACAAGGTGATTGTGGCAATTAATAATGCCCTTAATTTTAGAAAGCTGGAAGAAGAAAACAAGTATCTAAGAAAAAAAACAATTGAAAAAAATTCCATAGACGGCAACAGCCAGGCGGTTGCGTCTTTAAAAGAACAAATTGCCGTGGCCGCCCCCACAGAAGCCTGGATATTGATCACCGGAGAAAACGGAACAGGTAAAGAACTGGTGGCCAGAACGATACACCAGTTAAGTCACAGGTCAGAGGAACCGCTTATCGATGTAAACTGTGCGGCAATTCCAAAAGAGCTGATTGAAAGCGAGCTTTTTGGTCATGAAAAAGGAGCGTTTTCAGGCGCAGCAACAAAATCAATCGGAAAGTTTGAATTTGCCGGAACCGGCACTGTTTTTTTGGATGAAATAGGTGATATGAGCCTGCAGACCCAGGCAAAAATATTGCGAGTTCTTCAGGAATTGAAATTTCAGCGTGTGGGTGGCACTAGAACGCTGGAAATGAAGGCAAGGCTGATTGTGGCAAGCAATAAAGATCTTGAAAAAGAGATCGAAAGAGGGAACTTTAGGGAAGACCTTTATTTTAGGCTTAACGTCATTCCTATTGAAGTCCCACCCCTTAGAGGTCGGTATGAAGACATCCCGATTCTTGTTGAAACTTTTATGGCTAAATTTGTCGGTCAGCATCAGCGCGAGCCGAAAACCTTAACCCAGGAAGCAATGGAATTGTTAACAGCCTATTCCTGGCCCGGCAATATCAGGGAGCTGAAAAATCTTTTGGAAAGGCTGGCGATTATGGTGCAGAGCAATACAATTGATGTTTCAGATATTCCATCGCCATACAACCCTGCACTTGTGGAAAAACAGAAAATGAAGGAAATGAATTTTTTTTCATTTTCAAAACTGAAAGATGCCAAAAAGGCTTTTGAAGACGAGTTTATTAGAAGAAAACTTTTAAGCAATAAAAGTAATGTAGCTAAGACCGCAGAAAAAATCGGTGTTGACCGCAGCCTTTTACATAAAAAGCTAAAAAAAATGGTTTAAGATATGGGAGGGCTAAGAGTTATCAGTGGAATTTGCAAAGGCAGGAAACTAAAATCTGTAAGAGGCATAACAACAAGACCTACTACAGACAGGATGAGGGAGTCACTCTTTAATATCATAGCTTCAAAAATACCAGATGCTATGATCCTGGATCTTTTTGCAGGAACCGGTGCCTTGGGTATTGAGGCATTGAGCCGGGGAGCAAAATATTCGGTATTTATTGAAAGCAACAAAAATGCGCTATCAATTATTAATGAAAATATCTTGTTGTGCCAAATGAGCGAAAAAGCAAAAACCATTCAATGGGATATAGTCAAAAACCTTAAATGCATTGAATCGGCAAACCCTCCCTTTGATATTGTGTTCATAGACCCGCCATACAAAAAAAAAATTATTAAAAAAACCATAGAAAATCTAAGAAAAACAGATTCTCTAAAAAAAAAGACGGATATTATCGTTGAACATTCTTCAGAAGAAGTATTACAGGAGGAATTTACAGGATATAGAATTTTAGATCAAAGAAAATATGGAAAGACAACATTTTCTTTTTTTAGAATAATATAGTAATTGTAAATAACAGGCGTCTATAGGCCTTGTTTAAAACTTAAAGATTGGATTTCTATTGGACATGGATTTGGGAAAAGGAGGTTTATGAAAAGGACAGCAATTTACCCAGGCACTTTTGATCCGCTGACAAACGGCCACATCGACATTATTAAAAGAGGGCTTAAACTTTTCGATATTATCATCGTAGCCATACTTCATAATCCCGGAAAAAAAGCGTTATTTACTGTTGAAGAAAGGAAAGAGATAATTGAAAAAAGCCTTGAAGGAATTTCTAATATTGAAGTGGATTCATTTGGTGGGCTTCTTGTGGATTATGCGATCAAGCGCGACGCGGATGCCATACTTCGAGGAATGCGAGCTGTTTCGGATTTTGAGTATGAATTTCAGCTTGCGCTTATGAATCGCAGCCTGAACCGTGACGTCCAGACAGTTTTTTTGATGACTGGACTCCGCTGGATATTTACAAGTTCTTCAATTATCAAAGAAGCCGCAAGCTTTGGCGGAGACATAGAAAGCATGGTTCCGAAAATTGTCAATCAGAGATTAAAGGAAAAATTTAAGACTGCTTCTTAGAAAGCCTTTCAAGCATAAAAACGATAACAAACCCGAGTATGGCAAAAAGAACTGCCGAATAGAATTCTGCATCAAAAGACGCAGGCAAAATATTTTTCTCCGAAAGAATATGGAGCTTTCCTCTGATCACCTTTGTGGCAATCGCCTCTTTCCATGGCCATATTTTGGTCATTGATCCAGCCATAAGGCCGGTGAGAAAGGCAAGTGTCAAATTGTGATATTTTTGAATAAGGTAATTCAGCAACCTGGAAAAGCTTAAGAGTCCGGCAGAACATCCTGTACAGAACACAATGATAATAATCATGTTCTCAAATAAAAAGGGATTTTTTAATGTTCCGGTGATAAATTCGTATTTCCCCAGTATTAAAAGTATAAATGCACCGCTAAGTCCGGGAAGGATCATGGCGCAGATGGCAATAAATCCTGAAGCAAATATGAACCACATTGTTTCAGGAGTTGAGACAGGAATTATGTTGACAATACAATATGCTGCTGACGCTCCTGCAATCAGCCATCCACATGCACCAATGCTCCAGTTTTGAATCTTCTGCCCAACGACCAAAATCGAAGCGGCAATCAGTCCGAAAAACAGGCTCCACGTGCAAACAGGATAGCTATGGAGGAGATAATTCATAAGCCTTGCCAGACTAATGATTGCAATTGATATGCCCAAAAAAAGAGATAAAAGAAATCTGCAGTGTACTTCTGAAAGAAAACCTTTGATGTCAAACTTTAGAATGTGTTTAAACGCTATTAAGTTAATCGATTTAATTGCCTGAAGAAGATTTTCATATATACCTGTAATTAATGCTATTGTACCACCTGAAACTCCGGGAATAATATCAGCGGAACCCATACACAGCCCTTTCAATGACAACAAAGCAGCTTCTTTAATAGAAACGGGCCCCGGGCTGGCACAGAATGCTTCAGTCCATGATTCGGTATTTTTTTGTTTCACTTTCTATTCCTTCCATCCATACTCGCCTACAAGTTTTACAAATCTGCATCCCCCAAGGTTTGATTTTTTGATACCATTTTCATCCCTGAACAACTTAATAAGTTCCTGTGAATACGAAGGCCCGACCGGCATTATCAGGCGCCCGCCAATAGCAAGTTGATTGACAAGGACTGTTGGTATTTCCGGAGCTCCGGCAGTAACGATAATTGCATCAAATGGACTTTCTTCCTTCCATCCATGTGAACCGTCAGAATACCGGGTAACGATATTATGATAATGCAGTGTATCAAAAAATTGTCTTGCCTTGACGAGAAGCGAATGTTTTCTTTCAACAGTATAAACCCGGTATGCGATTTCGGCAAGAATTGCCGCCTGATACCCTGATCCTGTTCCGATTTCCAGCACCCGGTCATCAGGGCCGAGCTGAAGCGCCTGCGTCATTTCAGCTACAATATACGGTTGCGAAATAGTCTGCTGTTCACCGATAGGAAGTGGAAAATCGCCATATGCCTGATCCATTAATGCTTCACTGACAAATAAATGCCTGGGAACTTTATTCATGGCTTTGAGAACAGCAGGATCTGTGACACCTCTGCTTTTGATCTGCCGTTCAACCATGTCTTCACGCCAGCGCCTGTATTTCAAACCATCTTTGACCATATTCATAATCTCGTCTAAAACAAATTGAATGTTTTTATCAACTAAGCTGTTCGCCGTCAAGAAATTAAAAACTTGATAGATCTGCTTGTGGCTGCATACAGTTCTTGATTTTTTATATAAAATCTTATAGTCTATGAAATTAAAACAGATCATTAACCTACTTTTTATTTTAACTATTCAACTTAGACCAGGCTCTTGCATTGAACAGTTCTAAAAATCTTTTAATTTTAATTTTTTTATCAATACTATTTGTTGCCTTTGGAACTGCGGGTTATATGTGGATTGAAAAATGGGACCTTTTAGACGCCGTTTATATGACCGTTATCACTTTAACGACGGTGGGATTTGGTGAAGTACACGAAACCAGCCATAATGGACGCCTGTTCACCATCTTTTTGATATTGTTCGGAGCGGGATTTTGTTTGTATGTTGCAGGTGCATTTGTTCAGTTTATGGTTGAAGGTAAAATCAGAACAATTCTCGGGAGAAAACGATTGGATAAAAAAATTGACCGGTTAAAAAATCACTATATCGTCTGTGGTTATGGACGAATAGGTCGCGTTTTATGTAACAAACTGCGGGAAAAGAAACATCTTGATGTGGTGGTTATTGAAAGCAATGCCGACCTGATTCCTGTAATGGATGAAGATGATGTCCTCTATATACGTGAAAATGCTTCAGATGAGACAAGCCTTATTAAGGCCGGTATAGAAAGGGCAAAAGCCCTTATAGCGGTACTTGCTACGGATACAGATAACGTTTTTCTAGTTCTGACAGCAAGGCAGCTTAACCCCGATATTTTTATTATGGCAAGATCGGGAAGCAGGGAATCGAAATCAAAACTACGCACAGCCGGTGCAAACCAGGTTGAGTCACCATATGATACAGGTGCGACCAGTATGGCTAACAGGCTTTTGAGACCGACGGTTACAAATTTTCTTGACCTTGCTTTTGCTTATAAAAATAAAGATATTCAAATGGAAGAGATTCCGGTGGATTCATCCTCGGACATGGCAAATAAAATGCTCAAAGATTCTGGTATTAGACAAAAATATGACCTGATTATCATTGCCATGAAAAAAAAAGATGGCAGTATGCTTTTTAACCCTTCATTTGAAACAATTATAGAACCCGGTGATACTGTAATCGCTGTTGGTGAGGAGCAGAATCTTCTTGGGCTTGAACAGGAATTAAGCCATCAGATTTTATAGATTATCCGTTGATCTGTAATAATAATATCAACATACTTATCGTGAGATTCCATTGGCACAAGCGGAACTATCTGTTCTTCAAATGCAAGCACTACTTTCCTTGTAGTAATCGGTAGTTTTGGAAGCAGGCGATCATAATAGCCTTCGCCAACACCTATCCGCCCGCCTTTTTCATCAAAGGCAAGTCCCGGGATGATAGCAATGTCAATCGATTCATGGGGCACGGTTTTGCACTGACCCGGGTCGGGTTCCAGGAAGCCATTCGGACCGGCAATCAGGCCTGTGTCAATGTTATCAATTTTCATTAGCGTCATCTCTTTTTTATCGTCATCAAATGCAGGAAGCACCGAAATTTTATTAGACGCAATGCTTTTTTTAACAATATCTTTAATATCGAATTTGTCATATCGGCTGATATAGAGCAAGGCTATATTGGCTTCTCTAAAATTAGCAAATGTGAACAGCCGATTTTCTATTTGCTTAATTTTATTTGATTTATCGTTTTCAGATAGTGAACTGACCGTTCTCACAATGTCATTTCGCAATTTTCGTTTGCTTTCTCTAATATCATCCATTGCTAATCTCCGGGATATTGAAAGTTTCTTAAAAATACCGTGTAATCATTTTATAAAGTATGAATTCTTTCCATATGGAATACAAAGTTTCAATTATACACAAAATTATATTTCAATGTCAACTCGCAACTCGCAATAATTATTGACCAAATGTTTTTTTCGTGGTAGCAATAACCTTTTTAAGTCAGTTATTATTTGGCAACAGCAGGCCTTTTTACTTTTTCAAAATAATTATATAGGTATATTATGCTTGAAATCAAGTATGTGAGAAATAATCTTGATAAAATAAAAAAAGTACTTTCCAGTCGCGGTATGGCAGCTGACATGGAGTCCTTTGATGCATGCGACACCAACCGAAGGTCGATGCTTCTTGAAGTTGAGGATTTAAGGCATCGTCGCAATGTTGCTTCTGATAAAATTGCTCAAATGAAAAAAACAGGTGAAAATACGGATGAGATAGTATCTGAAATGCGAGATGTCTCATTAAAAATAAAAACCATAGAGAAATCTCTTACCGAAAATGAAGAAACCGTTAAAAAAATTTTAATGGCGTTGCCAAATATTCCTCATGATTCGGTTCCTGAAGGAAAAGACAGTTCTGCAAACCCTGTCGAAAAAACGATTGCAAAACCGCCTGTTTTTGATTTTGAGCCGCAACCTCACTGGACGCTGGGAGAAAATCTGGGCATTCTGGATTTTGACAGGGCATCGAAAATTACCGGCACCCGGTTTCCGCTATATTTTGGCGAAGGCGCAAGGCTTGAAAGGGTTTTGATAAATTTTATGCTGGACATCCACACAAAAAAATATGGGTACAAGGAGGTTCTTCCACCGTTTATTGTGAATCGAACAGCTATGACCTGTACCGGACAGCTTCCAAAATTTGAAGAGGATCTTTTTAAGCTGGAAGGGTGGGATTATTATATGATTCCAACAGCGGAAGTTCCGGTTACCAATATACACCGGAATGAAATTCTTGAAGAAGAAATGCTGCCGATTCTTTATACCGCCTATACCCCTTGCTTTAGGTCGGAAGCCGGCTCATACGGAAAAGATACCCGTGGGCTGATACGGCAGCACCAGTTTAACAAGGTTGAGCTTGTAAAATTTACAACGCCTGAAAATTCATATGATGAACTTGAAAGCCTTCTGGACAATGCAGAATCAATTTTAAAATTACTGGAGCTTCCCTATCAGGTTGTTGTTCTCTGCTCGGGCGACCTGGGCTTTTCTGCTGCAAAAACATATGATATTGAAGTCTGGATGCCGAGCCAGGGAATGTATAGAGAAATTTCATCCTGCAGCAATTTTGAAAGTTTTCAAGCAAGGAGGGCAAACATTCGTTTCAGGCGAAAAGGTAAAAAAGGATCTGAACTAGTTCACACTTTAAACGGATCAGGTCTTGCCGTAGGACGCACATTAGCTGCAATACTTGAAAATAACCAACAGGCTGACGGGTCAATCCTGATACCTGAAGCGCTTCGACCCTATATGGATAATAAAGACCTAATATCGCCATAACTCAAAGAGATATCCGGCAATATATGGCAAAAAATTTTTGATTTCCGCAAGGCTTTGACAATACCTGCCCTGAAAGGTATTTACCGTTACCACGAATTTATTGGACCGAATATCCCCCTTGAATCTATTATTTATCTCGGAGAGGGGGATACGCCTGTTGTTGAAGCGAATGCCATTTTGCAGCAGATGGCCGATGTCAGGTTTTTTTATAAAAATGACGGGCAGAACCCAAGCGCTTCTTTCAAGGACCGTGGGATGGCAAGCGCTCTAAGTTATATAAATTTTCTGATGAAAAGTGGAAAGCTATCCGAA
>JAFDJC010000382.1 GCA_019307665.1 Deltaproteobacteria bacterium
CACAGAGTCTGATGGTTTTTCCCACAAAACGAAAGTTTAGCGGGACAGCCCAGGCGCCTGTGCGGAGTATCCCAAAATAGATGGGCAGCCAATCGATACAGTTTGTCATCAAATGGACTACCCGGTCTCCTTTTTTAATTCCTCTGGCCATCAGAGCCCGGGCTACTTTGTTGGCATGGTCATCAAATTCCTGCCAGGTGATCTCCTTGCGCCGGTTTTTGGCCGGATCCCTTTCCACAAGGGCTGTTTCGTTACCATACATGCGAGCATTTCGGGCCAGTATCTCAGTAATCAGCATGAGCATTCCTTTCAATATACGAAATTACTGAAGTCGATATCAAACCAGCGTTAAATGGTCAAGACGCATAAAAATCTTTGCAACTTATATGGTATAACCCATTGACACAAAAAAGGCTTTTCCGTAATATAATCCTATCCCGAATATTTACCATTAATGCCAAGAGGAAAAAGCTTGATCTGCCTGTATAAGGAGGAATTGAATCGTTATGGGAAGGCTGAAAATAATTGCAGACGGCAGCTCTCCAAAGGACAAAGCACGGGCACGTGGCAAGTTGTTTGAAACCATGATGATCCGGGTCTTGCACCACTATGGGTACAGTGTCGACCGTATCCTAAACGCAAACTACACGGGAATGGAAATTGAAATTGCGGGAAAACACAAAGTAACAAGCACTCCACTTTTTGCTGACTGTAAGTTTTATGAAACAGCCATATCCGCTCTCAAGCTTCAGGCATTTTATGGTAAGTATATGACAAGATGGCACCAAGATACACGGTGCCACGGCCTCTTTATTGCCCTGCCCGGTGTTGACCCTTCTGCCAGGGAATTTTATCAAGAGCATATAGAGAATAATTCTTTTGTCACAGCACGCCTTTATGAAGAAGACGATGTTCTGAAAGCAATCTCAGGAACTCCGGGTGTTGTCAGTCTGGATACCATGGCCGGACGTATTACCCGGGATATGGGAAAACCTGGTGATTGTTTTCTCCTTTACACGGAAGAAGGTATATTCTGGGTCCAGTTTATCACCTCTCATGGCAAAAGAAACCCTGATAGAATCGCTCTTTTCGACAAAAAAGGCACCCCCATATCAGATCGATCGATCCTGGGTTATATAACCAAACTGTATCCTGACCTTGACAATTTTGATAACATCGATATCCCAAGTACAAAAGCTCTGCAGCCGGGTCTGTTTCAAGATACAGACGAAATTGTCGAGGTCCGGGGGTGTTCCGAATGCTTCGAATATCAGTTTCCTGCATCACCCGAGCACCTGGTTGGCAGAAAATCTTTGATGAAAGAACTCGATTCCTTTGCAGTCGAGCTAATAAATAAAAAGACGCCGCATCGTGGCATTTTGTTTGAGGCCCCTTCAGGATTGGGAAAAAGTTCATTAGTTCTTGCAAGTGTTGCCCGGCTGCAGAAAATGGGACACTTTGGCGTTGCTATAGATTCGCGAACAGCATCATCGTTAAAGTTTATTCCTCGTGTAATAAACTATACTATCGAGAAGTTCGGGGACTTCGGCGGCCTGATAACCGAAGCTGACAGTCCAAAATCGATCACGGACTTTGACAGTGCTGCCATATCGATTCTTAAGATCGGACAGCTCCTTGAATCCCATGGCAAACTAATGTTCATTTTTTTGGATCATTTCGAGAACATTTTTATCCTACCGGATGTGCTGAAACGGATTAAAGATTTTTTCCTGAAAATATGTGAAAAACAGACCAACATAGTTCTTGGTTTCTCGTGGAATAAGGATTTTATTTTATCGACTAATGCGTTTTCCGGTGAACTTCTTGGTGTTGTTACGAATAACAGCAAAAAAATAACTCTGAATACTTTTTCCAGAGCCGAAATTGATGCGCTTTTGAAAAAGCTCAGCAATGAATTGGATGAAACCTTAAGAAAAGATCTTCAATCTTTCCTCGTCGAATTTTCACAAGGACATCCCTGGTTACTGAAAATACTTTGCTATCATGTTAAGGTCGCTCGGCAGTCCGGAATCCCACAACTATATATTGCCGGGAATCTTCTGAGTATTGAAGAACTTTTCCAGCATGACTTACAAAAGCTATCAGATAAAGAGAGCACATCATTACTTCAGATTGCCAAGTCCGTGCCGATGCGTCTTGCAGAATCGCAAGGAACATTTGAACCTCAAGTTGTACAAAATTTAATTAAGCAGAGGTTGATCGTAAGAATCGGGAACACCGTGGACGTTTACGGAGATATTTTTCGCGATTACCTGAACACAGATGTATTGCCGCATTGGGACAACTATATCCTTCGTGCCGGGGCCGGAAATGTTCTCAAGACCATAAATATCCTTCAGGCATCCGGCGGTTTTCTTGACATGTCCGAATTTCAAAGACAGGCCGGTTTGCCGGAAAAGCTTTTTTACAGGACCGCGAAAGATATGGATCTGCTTGAGGCCGGTTTGCCGGAAAAGCTTTTTTACAGGACCGCGAAAGATATGGATCTGCTTGGATTTGTTAAATTCATTAAAGGCACAGCAACCTTACAAATTAAACCTCCCGCAACACCCCTGAACATTGAGGTTTTGCTGCGGAATCATCTGCGAGACAGGCTTCTTGGCAATCGCATGGTCGTGCGGCTCTTAAAAACTCTGAAAAAGAAAAACACTCTGACCATAGAAGAAGTTTCTAAGCTGCTTGAGATTTCGTGCGCCTATATTTCAGCCACAAGACAAACCTGGTTAAAATATTCCCGCATATTGGCAAGATGGATCGATTATGCCGATTTAGCTCATTTTGATAATAAAAACAGAGTGCTCATTGTCTT
>JAFDJC010000167.1 GCA_019307665.1 Deltaproteobacteria bacterium
AGGGAGAAATTGTCAGAATTAGAGGACATTTCGGACAATGAAATTGATTATTTTACCCAGCGTTTACAAAATTTAAAACAAGAATCAATATCGGCCGCTTGTCGAAATTTAATCCAACGATATTTAGGAAATGCCGAAGCCTTAACCTATAAAAGATGTTATGATGTCAGAAGCCAGTTAGTTCATGATGGCACCATTAAAGATGGAATCAATATAGTGGACTATCATCATAAATTAGATAGCTTATCTAACAAGTTGCTGTATGCGATCATAAATAAAAAACCAAAAATTTCTCGATGAAGAAGAAACACTTCCTTTATTAGGCCTAAAAATATTGGTTTTCTATATCTTGAAATGTAACAAATCGGTTAACCGGACGTCTAACCATTTCACTTCGCTACAGGGGGGAATGAGCCGGTTATCCTAAAGTTACATATTTCTCCAACATATACAAAATTTCAGAGACTCCTGAATTGTTGTGATATCATATTGTCAAACGAAGTTGTAACTTACATTCCAATTTTGTCAAATCAAGTATAGGTCAGTACACCTAAAGGGCTCGCTTTAGAGATGTATTGATCGTTGCTATTCAGACATCCTGAACATTAACTTTTCAGAAAATAGTTAACATTCACGACAGAATTTAGAAAATGGTGAATAGAAAATTATAATCAGTTCAGAAATTCATCACACAACGCCACCTTCCCCAAACAGGTCGAGTAATCCTTGTAATTAACAACCCGATTGCCCACCTTTGTTCTGGATATAATTATGTGGTATTGAGCGTGCAGTGCTGAAAGAACGCTGCCGACTTTTTTAATTCCTTGACACAATTAGTGACCTTTTATATTTTTTATTGAAAAGTATTTCCGGACCTGACGATGTATTCAAAGAAAAAGGCTAAACTCAAATGAGTGAAAAAGAAAAACCTGCCCTGTTCGATGCATTTCCCGAGCTGGAGGCAAAAATCACAAGAATTCCAATAGGCGACTTTCCAACGCCGGTGCATGAATTAAAAAATATAGGCAACGGAAGACTATGGGTAAAAAGAGATGATTTAACGGCCAAAGAATACGGCGGCAACAAAGTTCGAAAGCTTGAATTTATTTTGGGTCATGCCAGATCATTAAAAAAAAATCATATCGTTACCGTTGGAGGCGCCGGTACCAATCATGGACTGGCAACAACGATTTATGCCGGAAAATTAGGAATAAAAACTACCCTGATACTTTTCGATCAGCCTGCTAATGATTATGTCCGGCGCAATATGCTGCTCTTCCACAAATATGGGGCTGAAATCATATACAAACGTACCATGTTCAAGCTGGGGCTACAGTATGCAATTTTTCAGCGTCTGAAAAATCCGGGAGCTTATTTTCTTTATGCCGGCGGTTCCACTGTTCACGGCACCCTTGGATTTGTTAACGCGGCTTTTGAACTTAAAATGCAGATCGATAACAAAAAACTCCCCAGGCCGGGCCTAATCGTATGTCCGCTCGGATCGAACGGGACTCTGGCCGGTCTTGCTCTGGGAATGCTTCTTTCAGGCCTTAACATTCCTGTGATTGGAATCCGGGTCACAAGTGCTAACCTGGGACCGCTACAGGTGGCGGGAGAAAAAGCAGTCAAGTCCCTGATGAAACATACGCTTCGTTTTTTACAACGATGCTCTTCGCATATTCCACATGTAAACACCATCGCCCCGAAAGTTATGCATAACTACTTCGGCAATTGCTATGGCTGTGAAACAAAGGAAGGTCTGGCCGCTATTAAAGCGATGAAGGACTCCAATAACATTGAGCTCGAACCCACATATACGGGAAAAACATTTGCTGCGGCACTTGATTTGGCAAAAGATACTTCACTGAATAACGAACCGATTCTCTACTGGAACACGTACAGCTCAGCTGATCTTAGCGACCATTCAAAAGGCATCGATTATCGGGAACTGCCTAAAGAACTGCATGGATATTTTGAATGACATGAGTTGAATTAATCTGATTGCTCTTCCTGGTAGTTATTCCTGATTTCGCCTGTACCTCCCGGGCAACGGTATGACCCTTGGAAACTGTCCAACCGGACCTTTATCAAGGACCAGGTTGCATTTGTATGCCTGTTCAAGTATATCGCATGAAAGCACATCAATAGCCTTCCCTATGCTGAGTTCTCTTCCCTCTTTTAAAAGAAGCAACCTGTCTCCATACATGGCCGCAAGATTTACATCATGCGACACCATAATAACTGCGACATTTTTTTCGATTTTCATCTTTTCCATTAAATCCATCACACTGATCTGATGGGCGAAATCAAGAGATGCAGTAGGCTCATCAAGAACAATAATTGCCGGTTCCCGGCAGACAGCCATTGCAATATAAGCCATCTGTCGTTCACCTCCGCTCAACTGATCAATCCTGCGGTCTGCCAAATGTTCTATGCCCGTAAACGCCAGCGCCTTATCTACAATTTTGTGATCCCTCTCTCCTTCTATTCCAAACACTCCTATATGTGGCGCTCTTCCCATGAGTACGAGCTCCCTGACCGAAAAAGGGAAATCAGCTGCAGGCGCCTGTGGGACATAGGCGATCTTCCTTGCGAGCAGCCTCCTCGTATATTCTCCTGCCGGACGCCCAAAGATGTTCAGCCTTCCCTGTTGGAACGTGATAATACCGGAAATAATTTTCATGAGTGTGGTTTTGCCTGAACCATTGGGACCTATAATGATAAAAAATTCACCTTCCTGCACACAAAACGACATGTCTTTTAAAACAGGATTGCTGTTATAGGAAAAATCAAGTTTGTCTATTTCGACAGCTATCGTCATCTCTTTGATCTTTTTAAAAGTATTATAAAAAGAGGCGCACCTATCATTGCCGTAATCACTCCCACAGGCATTTCGCCTTGTAACGGCAGAATTCTTGCCGGCACATCACACAACACCACATAAGCTGCGCCCCCCAAAATAGATGCCGGTACAAGTATCCGGTGATCTGATCCTAGAACAAGTCTCAAAAGATGTGGAATCACCAGCCCCACAAATCCTATCAGACCGCAGTGACTGACTGTTACACTCACCATAAATGACGTCACAATAAAAAGTGTTACGGTAACAGCCCTTACGTTCACACCCATGGTCTGGGCCATTTCATTGCCGAGAAGCAGCAGATTCATAGTGCCGGAAAATCGAAACATCAGTATAAAGCACGGGAAAAGCATAACAGCCAAAATCACTACCTGGTTAATATCTGAGGATGAAAAATCACCCATGAGCCAAAACATGATATTGTGCAGACGGGAGTCCTGGGCAATGGAGATCAGAAACAATATGACAGCCGCACAGAAAGCGTTAACCATAACGCCTGAAAGAAGAAGAGAGTCCTTAACGATTATCGACTGCCCGGAAGACATCAAAAGAATCAGCAGCAGCGTAGCAAAGCTCCCTGCAAAAGCGGTCAGGCTTACACCGGGAAAATGTGAGAGCCCCATAAGAATCCCAATTATGGCACCAATGGCCGATCCACCGGATATACCTAGAATGTATGGCTCTGCCAGAGGGTTTCTCAATAACGCCTGAAAAACAAGCCCGCCGAGTGAAAGTGCTGCGCCGACCATTGCGGCCAGAAGGATTCTTGGAAAACGGATTTTCCAGATGATCTCATCAAGCATTGACCCTGAATCATCGCTGCTGCTGAAAGAATGCCACACCGCTTCTAAACTGCTCCCTGCGGGTCCGGCTGAAAGACCGATCAGCATTGCAGCAACCAGAAGTGTGGCCAGAATTATTGAAACGAGTGTCATTCGCTTCAATACTGACGGATATATCTTACTCAACGCCCCCCCCTGTTATTTATTGTTACAAAAAATTCAGGATGAATTATCTTCACAAGTATTTCAAGACCGTCTACTAGACGAGGGCCCGGCCTGTCAAACACATTCGAATCCACAAAATAAATCCTGTTGTTTTTTATTGCCGGCAAAGTATCCCAGCGTTGCCATTCAGCCTTTACCTTTTCATGCACTTCCACCCCTGCCATTGAAGTAATAATAAATACTTCCGGTACAAGGGAGATGACCTTCTCCCTGGAAAATCGGGGATAAGGGACCGGACCTTTTGCCAGATTTTTCCCGCCTGCCATCTCAATCAGTTCATGGATAAATGTATTGGTCCCGGCTGAGACAATAGGAGAAATCCCGATCTGATAAAAAACACGCGGGGCATCATCTGCTGTTCTCACAAGTGACTCCACTTTAGTTATCCTTGCACGCATATTTATCACTATCTTAGTGGCGTTTTCAGAGGCATTGATCAGCCCTCCGACTTCAAGAAATGTTTCCATGACCGATTCAAGATTTCTTGGATCTACTGCATAAACAGGTATATTCAACGATTCAAGCCTTTCCACTACTGACCTTGGGTTGCCGTCTTTTACAGCTATACAGAGATCAGGCTTAAGTACAACAATCTTTTCAAGGTTAAGGTTCACATAAGAGCCCACCCGGTGGATCGTCTTAGCTTCTTCCGGGTAATCACTGAACTGTGTTACACCCTTTAACAGGTCCCCTTTGCCGAGGGCGAAAACAATTTCCGTGATGCTGGGCGCTAGCGATACAATCCTTTGTGGATTATCAGGGACTGCCACCGTTCTTCCAAGCTGATCTTTTACGGTCTTTGCCGATAACAAAACCGGAGTTGTAAAAAGAAAGGCGATCAGCAATAAAGTAAATTTAATCAGCCCCCAAGTTTTCCTAATTTTCATCATCGCATGTTCCTGAAATGAAAATCCCTGAATCAACAAACTGATCCAAAGACCTGCCTGAAAAAATAAATGCCGCTACTGAACCGACATGCTCTCTTGGTTGTTTTGAGTTCATAAATATAAATTGGAATTCAAGTCAAGGAAATTTATCGAATTCAATTTTTTGGGTAAAATTTTCCGGGCAAACTTTTTCTTGACTAAAATATTATAATCCAATATTGATAAACATTACGTTCAGGTGCTTGAAAAAGCCTTGACAGGGAACCCTGTTAAATTCAGGGACGGGCCCGCCGCTGTAATCGGGGACGAAAGCCGCATAAATACCACTGTTCGAAAAAAACCGGATGGGAAGGTGCGGTCAATAGGAAGATCCGAAAGTCAGAAAACCTGCCTGAACGATGATGGTATTTTTCGCGGACAATAAAATACCGTAAAATCTTGAGTAAAGAAAAGGGATACCTCGGATTGAGTTTCTATCAGTCCGGGGTTTTTTTGCTCCGGACCCTGATATTGAATTTATTTTTTAGGGGAGGAGAGGAAGAATGGGAAAAAAATGTTTTATGTTTGCAATGGTGGCTGTTTTTATCCTAACGGGGTCTGTTTTTGCCCAGGATGAAAAAAAGGATACAACCATTCCAACCATGGAAGAGGTGGTGGTGACCGCCACAAAAACGGAAGAGAAACGAAAGGATATTGCCAATTCGGTCATTATCATGGACTCAATGGATATTGATGAAGCAGCGGCACAAAGTCTGGGGGAATTAATGGCTAACGAACCCGGAATTGACTGGAGGTCACAGGGAAATTACGGAGGGGCAACCCAGGAAATCCATTTAAGGGGTATGAAAGGAAACGGCACACAAGTTTTTGTCAATGGGGTGAACTACAATTCACCATCTGTGGGTATGGCTGATGTTAGCAAAATTCCACTGAACAATATTGACCGAATTGAAGTGGTTAAGGGCTCAGGGTCACTGCTCTATGGTTCCGGCGCCATCGGCGGAACGATTAGTATTGAAACCAAAAGGCCTGAACGGGATCAGATTGATGCCATCATCAGAGCCGGCTACGGTTCGGAAAATACATACCAGGTGTCTGCTGAGCATGGAATGTTTGCGTATGAAGATTTTGGATACTACCTGACGGCAAATCGTACTGAAACAGACGGATTCCGGGACAATAGTGGTCTGACCCATAATGATGTTTCTTTGAAGCTAGTACTTGAAAAAGGGAAGGCGCTGGATATCAGCCTGTATGGTGACTTCATTGATCGAGAATATGGCCGTCCCGGGGTTCAACCACCAAAGGGGACACAGGATTATTTCATCAACGGTACGCAGTTCATCAGTTCTGAAGCGGCCAGCCTGCTTGATGAAGGCACTGATGAAGACAGCCATATTGCTCTTGAGGCAAAGGGTAGTCCTTTGAAATGGCTGGCCTATAACGTTAAGACAAATTACACATCCATGGAGAATTACAATTATTCGCGTTACAGTTATAACGGGTCCGGCAACAAATCCTGGACGGCAAATGACATATTTGGGACCGAAGGAAATGTAACGGTTGCGCCATTTAGCGAGGCTAAAGTGTTAATGGGTGTGGAATATAAGGAATATGACTGGAAGAATAAAGGGGTTGGTCTGGATGATTCAGGAGATGAGGATAACAGCACTTTTGTAAGCAACAAAGCCGACATAGATACAACTGGCGTTTTCACGGAAGTCCAATACAGGCCCTGCACCTTTTTTAAACTTCTGGCCGGAATAAGGTACGAAGACCATTCTGAATTCGGATCGGAAAACCTTCCCCGTTTTGGACTAATCTTCAATCCGTTGGAAGATACAGCCGTGAAGATGACCCATGGAAAGCATTTTCTTGCACCCACTCCCAACGACCTTTTTTATCCTTATGAAGACTGGGGATGGGGTATGGGCGCTGAAGGTAATCCGAACCTGAAGCCGGAGATCGGATGGCATAGCGATATTACCGTTGAACAGGCTCTCTTGGACAACAAAGTTTTTTTAACCGGTGCGTATTTTAACTGGGACATGAATGATAGAATATTGTGGGCCGATGATGGAACCGGGTTCTGGCGCCCCGAGAACCTGAAGTCCTACGAAGCCCAAGGGTTTGAATTGGGCTCAAGCGTAGGACCCTATTATAATATGACGGTGAACCTGAACTATACCTATCTGGATGCTGAAGAGGAAGGTGAGGAATATAGCAGAGTAACACCCGGCGATCAAAAAACCTGGAAGAAACATCGTGCCACATACAGCCCTGAACATCTGTTCAAGGGAGTGCTGGTTTACCAAACCCCATTCAACATGACAGCGTCACTGACCCTTCGTTATGTGAGTGAACGGGTCTGGTACCGCAATGAGAGCGATGATTATGTCAATTATAAAACCGTTGTTTATGAACTTGATGCG
>JAFDJC010000168.1 GCA_019307665.1 Deltaproteobacteria bacterium
TAAATTTTGAGAACAGCTTCTTGCCCTTCGGGCACCGGCAACGAGTTGCCGGTGTTACCCAATGCATAAATCCCTTTCATGGAAACGGAACGTTATTATGACAACCACTATAGAAATAAAGATAAAGAAGGTGTCCCATGAATGACATGACGAGGGATATGATATCTGGATGCCGGATCAAGTCCGGTATGGCGAGAGAGCTTCAGACTCGCAGGCTCTTAATCATAATCTTGGCAATGTGTGCGTGACTTATAAAAGACAGATTGAGATTACGATTATGATTATGAATAAGATTATTTAACACTCTATACCGAACAGAGCCGGATGCCGAAATTTTTCATCTGGTAAATAAAAAGCCCGTCAACTTTCAGGAAGCCGTCTGCATACAGGGCAGGGAAGGGGGTTTCTTCTACTTTTGTAATGACGGCATCGACTTCAACCTTTTTATTAGCTGGAACTATTTGACCGCGATAGATCCAGTTATGCTCTTTTCCGGTTACGGGTTCAAATGTATGTGAGTCGGCAAGATGTTTCCATCGATCGGCTGCGACAAATTTCATGAGCTGCAGAAACGACTCGATGCCGAGGGAGCCAGGGCATACCGGATCCTGATAAAAATGCGCTTTGAAAAACCATTCATCAGGGTTGACGTGTTTGATTCCTTGGATAAAACCCAAACCTTCCGGCCCTCCGTCCGGCACGTAAATAGATATTTCATCTATCATTCTGAGTGCTTTTGCAGGCATGGCGGCTTTTTGTCCGGGTGTGATATTTGAATCATCGGGTGTTAACGGCGCATCATCCGGAAAAACATATGACTTTCCTTTTTCAATTTCTTCTTGTGTCGGCTTATAGGCTGTCGCTGCTGCATTTGTAATGCCTACCTGGTTTTCCAGGGTCTCCTTGGTAAAAAAACCAAAGCTGGTATCACCTTTGTAAACAGTTTCTCCATTCTGCAGAACTTCCATGTCAAACTCTTCAATAATAAGCCCGCCGGCCTCGGACACTTTTGTCATTCTTGCCCGCATGGTAAGAAGACCTGTATCCGGCTTAAGGTCCTTGTAAAGGACGGCGTTCCCTCCGAGGTTCCGGAACTTCAAATCTTTGTCGCTTTTAAGGGCAGACCCGACGTAGGCGGCAAGCCATCCGCACGGCTGGAGCGCTATTTCAAGGAGTATGCAAAATGCCATGGACGGAATTCGGTTTGCTCTGAAATACCATACGTCAGGAGGAATATGGTATTCGGCCTCAATCCAACCTCCGGGTTTTAAAACCCAGGGTTCAGGCTCAGTGAGCGTTACACGGTCCATGAAAAAATAGGGCGGTCCGGGCAGCCTTGCAATTTTTCTGTCTTCATCAAATACTTTGTATGGTTCACCAAATGCTTCAGAAGGGTTGCCTATTGAGAATGCAAGAAGCTGCTCTTTTGTATATAATGTTTTTCTTTTCGTTTTCTTTTTTCGGGGTTGACTTTCAGGTAACCCTGATGATCCGGACGATCCGAACAATCCGGATGATCTCGTTTCCCAGAAGGATTCGATTTCATCACGAGTGACGCCGGTCATCTTCATTGACATGTTTTGGAACATAACGATTCGTTCGCCGTCTGCATACATCAGCGCGTCGGCAATAACATACGGCTCAGGATTGTATCCGATTTCACGAATTTCGACTTCATAAATAACACTTTTGGTTTCCGCTGTTACCGGCCCCCTGCATTTCAGCACAGCGCCTGTTTCGGGAATAGGTTCGTAACAGACACCTTCTTTTTCGGTTACCCAGCCGATGCGTAGAAGAAGAACTCTTAAGGTATGTGCACAGCATTCATACATGAGTGTTCCGGGCATTACCATGTCGTCCACAAAATGGCAGGTGAGGAACCAGTCATCAGGATGAATATCGGCTTCGGCCCTTATGTTGCCAAGTCCGAACCGTCCTCCGTTGGGATCAAGTTTAATGACACGGTCGACCAGCTTCATTCTGCCGCTGGGGAGACGTATGGACTCAGCCATGGCAATGCCGTTAAAAGGATCGCCAAAACATGATCCAATGTCTCCTGATCTCAGGGCATTAATCATCTTATCGTCATATGTTTCAATATTCATCGGTACCAGCTGCTTCCAGTCCGCTGGTTTGATTCCATCCGTCTTTTGGGTCTCTTCTTCCGTCAGTACAATTCCCCCGGATTTTTTAACCTCTTCAGCAGTAAAGAAACCTGCGCATCCGTTATGCATGCTGATAACATGTCTGCCTTCTATAAAGCCGTTAAAGCTGAAAAAGAAAAGATACGTGTCACCCTGTTTGATAAATTTTTCTATCTCAATTTCATATCTTATTATATCGCCGGGTTTTGGAAGGCTGCTGTGAAATGTCGCAACCGCATCGAGCAGCCGGTAAGTCCTTTCCCCTTTTACTGCAAGATCAATTCCGAGATACGAACATAAGAAAAGATCGGCTTGTCCGGCTTCTATGGATATGCAAACCGGCATACGGCCGCCGTCTAAATACCATGCGCCAGGAAATACATCATGTTCTGTAACCACTCGCCCGGGGCCTAGTGAGCCTTTCTCGCCTTCCACTGAAATGATGCGATCCACCAACATAAGCGGCTCATCAGGAAGGCGCACTCTGACTTTGTAGCTGTCCACAGCAGTGAAGTTGGGACCGAGCACTTTTTCGATTGAGCCGATGGCAAATTCCATGCACATTTCCCGGGAGAATGCAGGTCTGACCGGTTCAGACGGAATGCTATCGCCGTTATCGATCAAGCTCTCGAGTATCCGGGCCTGAACATCAATGGCCTGGGAAAAGGTATCACTCAGGGTTTGTGAAAATTCGAGAAACATGTTATGCGCTTCTGCCGTTGCACCCATGCTCTCCGAAACAGGGTTCACCAGTTCGGAATACGGGTGTTTGATTGGAGCACCTGAATGTTCAGTGAGAGGCTGAGCGTTGAAAATAGGTGCCGGTTTTTCAGCCTCAGCCATTTTTCTTTTTTCAGGCGGAAGCGCCGGCTCAGGGGAATATGGATTTTTTCAGGATATGCCTGATCACCATAAAAACGGTCCAGGTCTACCGGAAGACGTTCGGCGGCCAGGGAGCCGGTAAACTTTAAAAAAGTAAGATAGTCGTTTTCTCCCCTGGCACATGCTGAAAGCGCAATATGAGGCCTGCCCTCTAAAATGGCGCTGACCATACGCGTGCATGAGGAATGGGGGCCCATTTCAATGAAGATGCGAACACCGTCTTTATAGGCCTGGTTTATGGTTGCCGGAAAGTTGAAGCCAAAGAGGGCCTGATTAAGAATTGAGGTTGCTGCGCTGTCGGCTGTCAGCGGATCATGGTATTTTTCAGACACACAGCTGTAGTATCTAATGCCTTGAGGTTGAATGGTGGGAAACACATGAAGCGCCTTGTATGCTTCTTTTGTCGGCACCGCTGCATTGCAGTGAACCGTAACAACCCCTTCAAGAAAAAATGCTTCACACCCAAGTCGGCCGATGGCAGCGGTAACTTGATCCCGCAGGCCGCCGATGACACATTCGTCAGGTGTGTTGACGATTAATAGTGATGCTGCTGGAAATTTTTTTACTACTTTTTTAACTTCGTCTGCCGGTCGGTTGACAGCGGCAACACACCAGTCAACCTTTTTTTCGGGCGGTATTCTCCAGACGCGCCTTGCTGCGTTGCAGGGGCCTGCAAGCTCCGTGGTGAAAAGATTTGAGCCTTCCATTCTTTTAAGCATTTCTCCGCGCTCCGGCCATGCACCTGTCGCAAAGAAGCCTGCGGATTCACCAAGGCTGTAGCCGATTACCGCATCAGGCTTGATCGAGAAAGCCCGGACAATATTTGCGGTAACACCGCCGTGTGCCACCTGGCCGAATATCATATTCAAAGGATCTTCAACTATTTCAGCATGAGCCTCTTTTTCCCAGCCCTCCTGCCAGTCGACTCGCCATGGGTAGTAGCAGTAAGGAATAAGCTGGGTCTTAAGTTCATCAGTCTCAGCATCCATTTGCCTGAGAATCTCGGGCCAGTTTACACCGGCTTCACGGCCCATGCCCACATAATGATTCCCGGATCCCGGGAAGACGAATGCGATATCCCCCTCGCTGCCCATGGGATGAGGAGAATACCTTATGCCGTCAGGGCCGTTTATTTGCCTTGGTGTATCGGTGGTTACGGCATTTTTTGCTTCACGGATCCATTTTCCAAGGTTCACGCTGTTTTGAGCAACAAGGGAGACAGCATATTTTTTTTTCTGATCTGGGGTATTATCACGATACCATCTCCTTGCAGTCTCTTCCATACAGGCATGTTGATCTGCATTCTTCCTGATATACTGATACAGTGCCTCGAGGTTTTCAATAAGCTCTTCCCTGGTGTTTGCTTCAATTAAAAAAAGCCCGGAGGGTTTCAGACCCAAGGGCCGCCGCCTCTCTTTATCGATTTTTGCCAGCAGCTTTTTATCTTTTATTTGTGCCAGGTGGTCAAAACTTTCAACCAGCACATGGGCACAGTTGCCATCGGTGGTCATTGAACAGACGCATGCCCGTCTGGAACCTTCTTTACGGTTTCTTAGCCAGTATTGTGTGAAACCGGGAATATGGAATGTTTTTTGATTCAAGGCTTCCGATCCGGGCCTCTCAAAGTTTGGAAGGAGAGGAATGATTTCCTGGTACAGGCAAAGACTTGTTTTTAAAAAAGATGCCAGACCTGACACTGCCCCTGTATGGCCGATTGAGGCTTTGACGGACCCAAGGGCTATGGATTCGCTTTTTTTATTTTCTCCAAGAGCTTGCCCAAAGAAAGATGATAGAACTTTTGCTTCCATGTTATCTTCTCCCATGTCGCCGCTGCCGTGCGCTTCGACATAGCTTACAGAAGAAGGATCAACACCTGCATCTTTAAAGCATCTTTCCAGAGAAAGTGAATAAGCATCTTCGGAAGGAAAAATATTGTCGATCCCACCGCCTGATGCGCCCCCTATTCCTTTAATGACCGAATAAATACGGTCGCCGTCTTTGATTGCAAGGTCAAGTCTTTTGAGAACAATCGCTGCAGATCCTTCACCGGGTACAGTGCCGTCGGCCCTGCTGTCAAAAGGGCGGCACAGTGCTTCCCGGCTGTATGGCCTGATAAGATGTGTGGAAATAATATTTCGCACTTCGCCGGGCAGGTCAACGGCGCCGACAAGAAAAGTGTCTGTTTCTTGCTGCTGGATTGATCTTACCCCTATTTCAAGTGCCTTGATGCCTGAAGCAGCCTCACATGAAACAACAAAGCTGGGCCCTCCGAACTTGAACTCTTTCGCAATCCTGCTTGCAATAATTCCACCAAGAGACCCCACGGTCCGGGCTGAAGTGAGTGGAGGGCCGGAGGCATCTTTGAGAGATTTCAGCCAGAGCTTAGTCTCTTTTTCGTTAAGATCGGGAGCAAACGCGTGTCTCCATTTTTGTACCTGGTTGATCATATTCCATCGAAGGTGAAAATTTGTCGCTTCAAGATCGAATTCTATTCCGATTATGACCCCCGTATCAGGTCGGTTTTTCCTGTGCGGCATGCCGGCATCAGCAAGGGCATTTGCTGTAGTCTTTAACATTAGAAGATGCTGGGGCAGCATATCGGGGATTTCACTGGGTGGTATGTGAAACTCTCCGATCAAAACCGATATTTCATCCATGAAAGCGCCAAACGGAATATCCGAGCCAATATGCATTTTTGCAATATGATCGGTTCCGCGCCATCTGTTTTCAGGCCTTTTCCTGACCGCCGAATCACCTTTAAAAATCATTTCCTGGAACGCCTGGAGAGAGTCGATCAAGCCGAACGCAGCGTCCATACCAATAACAGCTACCGGTATTTCTGTCTCGCTGTTACTTTCTTCCATTTGAATATGGCCTGACACATCAGTGGACAGTGTCACCTCATGTGCAATGTTTTTAACGGGTTCGGCAGTCCATTCTTCGAGCAAAACATGCGCATTGATGCCGCCGAATCCAAATGCGCTCACAGCTGCACGCCGGGGAATATCGTCTCGTGGAACCCACTCTGCAGCCTGGGTTTGAACTCTGAATGGACTGCTGAAAAGTGGGCTGTTATCCGCGGGCGACGAGAAATTTAGAGACGGCGGCAGAACTTTATTTTTCAACGATAGAAGCGTTTTGATCATGCCTGCGGCACCGGCCGCAGTTAAAAGATGGCCTGTCATGGATTTGATCGAACCGATTGCGCACTGACGTTCAGACCAGCCTGTCTCGCCCCATAAGGATCGTATACTTGAAAGTTCTATCATGTCTCCCACCGGAGTACCTGCACCGTGGCATTCGATCAGGTCAATATCAAGGGGAGACCACCCGCATGACCTGTATGCACTTTCCATCGCTCTGACCTGGCCCTCGCTGTCAGGGGCAAGGAGGTTTCCGCCGATATCGTTAGACAGGCCTATGCCGTGAATAAGCCCTGCGATCTTGTTCTTGTCGCGAAGGGCATCATCAAGCCTTTTTAAAACGACAAAACCGGTGCCTTCTCCAACAACAAGCCCGTCTGCCTTCCTGTCAAAAGGTGCACATCTCCCTGATGGTGAAAGTGCCTGGAGCTGTGTAAATCCTACCTGTGTGTAAAGAGATTCCGGTCTCGAGACACCTCCGGCCAGCATTACATCCGAACGGCCCGAGTGAAGTTCATCACATGCCAGTTTGATGGCGTATAAAGACGAGGAGCAGGCAGCGTCGAGTGTAAGGCTCCCCCCCCCTAATCCCAGACCTTTTGCAAGAATAGCGCCTGGAAGGCTAGTTACTCTTGAAGCAAGACATTGAAAGCGGGTAAGAGGTTTAACACTTTCCAGGATGTGGTTATTCCAAAATTGGGTTGACAGTTCTTCTTCAAAAGAGCGGCCCAGTATTTCTCTGGCAATGGTTGAAGAGGCATCCGTAGGCAATGCAATGGCTGCAAGAACAACACCTGTCCTTTTTTTGTCAATGGTTGATATTTTACATTCCAGAAAAGCATCTCTGCCGGCTGAAAGTGTCAGGCGGTATAACGGATCCAGGCTGTTGATGAGATCGGGATCTATATCAATTCCGTCTGCGTCCGGAGTGAAATCTTCTATAAGGCCGGCACGTTTTGAACAGGCAAAGTCTGTTTTGTATTCAGGCTGATAGATCGATTCAGGGTTGACAATCCACCGGTGATCGGGAATTGCTTTTATTGCTTCGACCCGGCTAATAATATTTTGCCAGAATGTATCGATGTCAGGTGCGCCCGGAAATATACCGGACATTCCCACTACTGCTATTGGAGGTCTGTTTTTCATCAGGTTCAGGGTTTAAACGCTTTCATCAACGACTTGTCCATTACCGATTCGTATCCTGTAATTATTGCAATCACACCATTGTTTGAGTCAAGAAAAGTAAAATCACCTTTCATTTTATGTTCGGTAACTTCCCGGATCTCCAGAACAGCAGTTGTCTCTTTTTCCGGGAAACTTCTGCGATACTGCCGATATTCGGCAAAGTAAACAGGCAGCGATACAAGACCGGCGTTTTCATAACACCATAGTATTGCCATCTGGAAGGCGGAATCGATGACCAGTGGATCTGCCATCCATTTATTCGATTCCGGTTTTTTTAACCATTTTTCAGGTTTTGGTGCGGACAGGACCCGGGCTATCATTCCCTGGGACGACGAACCTGTTACCTCTTTTATGCCGTGCAGCATCTTTCCGTGAAAAAGAATTTTTTCATAAGCTTCGTCCACGGTCAGCATGGAACGTTCTTTCTCTATGTGCTCAGGAAAGTCATAAACAGGTGGGGCCGCGTAATTGTCCGTCAGAAGGACCATTGCCTTTGAATGAACCAGCCCGTTATTTTCAGGGTTGTTGTTTCTCAATTCAAGGGGAATCCTGATGATGTTTTTTTCTTTTACAGTTTCCCCTGATATTATTTTAATCGGAATTTCTTTGTCATCCAATTTGATGCCGGACAGGAGTCGCATGTCATCAATGCCATGAAAAATGTGTCCGGGTTTATACTCTATTGCACTGTGCGCGAACCATTCAAGCATCAGTGCAAATGGTACAACCGGCTTGTTGTTCAGCTGGTGTGATGCGAGTATCGGATATTCGTCGGTGCTGATCTGTTTTTCCAGACAAATGCAATCTGATATGTTATTTGGCGTTTTTTCATTTTCTTACTTTGTCGCAATCATTGTTGCGCCTAAAACTACTTCGACTTCATTATTGTCCCCCATCATTTCAAAAAGCATGCTCATGGCGCCGGCATTGATCGGTATCAGCCTGATATTCTGTTTTTTAAATTCCTGTTTCAGAGAAGGAGAAACCATTCCGCCATCCCATGGACCCCAATTGATGGATATAACCCGGCAGTCTTTTCTTATACAGGCTTCCTGCCGGGCAATTTTATTGAGCACCTCATTTGCTGCCGCATAGTCTGCCTGTCCTGTGTTTCCCATCCTGGCGCTTACCGAAGAAAAAAGTACTATATATTTAAGCTTATCTTTTCTTGTGGCCTGAAGCAGAATGTTTAATCCTTTTGCCTTTGTATCAAACACGTTTTCAAACTGTTCCGGGGTTTTATCTTTAATAAGGCGGTCTTCAAGGACGCCTGCTCCATGAATAATTGCCCGGATTTCCCCAAACTTTTTTCGGACGTTATTGAGTGTCGAGGCCACAGCATCGGGATTACGGACATCAACCTGGTGGTATGAAATAGTCGCACCGGATGTTATAAGCCTTTCCATGTTTCTTGTGATTTCCCGGGCTGCCATGTATCTTTTAAATGCTTTTCCGAGTTGTGCCGGAGTCGGCTTCAGACCTTTAAAATCGTTTTTTAAAATAGCCATTTTAATGTCTGCGTCGTCATTTAAATCAACAAGCCAGTCAGGTTCGGTTCCCGGGAGAGGAGACCTGCCTAAAAGAGCAATGATGGGTTTCGCGTGTTTTGCCAGGGAGTATGCGCATGCGGCGGTAACGCCTCTCGCGCCCCCGGTTATAACAACCACGTCTTGTTCAGTAAGGTCGATTCTGCCTTCTGGGGCTGCGGACGTTTCAAGTTCCAAAGTATAACGAGATGCTTGGTCAAGACCGATTTCTACCGGCCCCTTGTTGAAAATCTCATTAACCACAGCCAGGGCAATCTGGTCGTTTTCTTTCCAGCCAGGTGAGATATCTATTGCATGACAGCAGACATCTTCCCATTCAATTGCAGCGGTTTTGGCTATGCCGGCTAATGCTCCGTGCAACGGATGCAGGACGCCGTTGCCTTTAAAACCAAAACATCCGTCAAGTCTTGTGATTGTAGCAAAGACCGCCCCTTCTTCTGAAGCGGAATCACAGAGGTCGTTTGCAAGATGACTTGCCGCCGCAAAGGCCTGTTTAATAAACTTTTCATCTTTTTCATTCCATAGGTTTTTTCGATCAAACCTGTCCATTAGAAGATCAACATCGGGAATTATGATAAATCCTCCTGCAGGTGGAATTTTTTTATGGCTTTTGGAAAGATCTGAGATGCGTTCAGATGAGACAAGCTTTGTTTTTATATTTTCACCTGATAAGCCCGACAAGTCTGATAAACCTGATAATCTATCGGCAATTGCCCTACCAAGACCTGTCTTGTCATCTGTAATAAATACGGTTCTGTCAGCAGGAATTTTAACAGTTCTCTTTTTCGGGCCGGGGGTTGCGGTCATAGACACAATCCTCCGGTCTACTGACTGGACAGGTTCTTCTTCAAAATCATCTCTTTTTGAAGGGAATGTATATGACACGTCTATTGATGAAGTTGTGGGGGATGAAGTTGTGGTTTCCGCAGCAGGCATATCGACGTCATCAGTGGTAAGACCTTTGATATATTCTATGATCTGCCGAAGTGTTTTGAGGCTTCCCATGACATCTGCAGATACAGAAGGCAGGCCCGGCATTTTGTTTTCAAATGCAGAGAGGATTTCCACCCGTTTAATGGAGTCGATGCCAAGATCGGATTCAATCGTGAGTTCGCTTACTGCATCAAGGAGTACCTTTTCGATTTCAGAAGAAAGGGGGGTGGTTTGCCCGGCTGCTGCCGGAGATTCTGTTTTTTCCGGTGTTTCACCCGGTGCTGTCAGACCTGAAATATAATCTAAGATTTGTTTCAGGGTTTTCAATGATCCTATGACATCTGCAGATACAGAAGGCAGGCCCGGCATTTTGTTTTCAAATGCAGAGAGGATTTCCACCCGTTTAATGGAGTCGATGCCAAGATCGGATTCAATATCCATGTCGAGTGAGGATTTCCACCCGTTTAATGGAGTCGATGCCAAGATCGGATTCAATATCCATGTCGAGTTCGATCATCTCTTCAGGATATCCTGTAAGATCGCTGACAACTTCTATCATCTTTTTTTCAATATCACCACTGATGGCAACGGGGGACGCCTTTGTTTCTTCCTTTGCGTCAGGCTTAACAATCAGATCAGGATCGGTTCGAGGCGGTTCGATTTCCGGGTAAGAGGATTTGACCGGTGTCGCCGCATGGACAGGTTCAACATGCTCTGATTTATCTGATACTAGTTCATCTGGTATTAGTTTTTTGGGCGGCACTCTGTCTTGCAATATTCTTTCCGGCAGGGGTTGCGATGTCTTAAGATTTACCGCGGACTCGGCCATATAGCGGGTCCGGTCAAGCATTTTTTGAAGACTTCTGCTTGCCTCCGACTGGGTTTCCAGAAATTTTTTGTGCGTTTCAGCAGTCTGAATCTGGAGTGTCTGCAGCGATTTCAGGCTTTCCGTTATAGTCGTTAATGCACTGGAAGCAAATTTGTCCGGTTGTGGAGCATGTTGTTTTTGTACGGTCCGGGTTGCCGTCCTATTCTCCGGAGCAGTCGGCAAAGATTCCTTTAAGGGGGACATAGCTAATGGTTTCGCTGATAGCACAGCCGGTGGCTTTATCTCATATTCAGAACGATAGTTTGCGCCTGAAATGGGCACACTCATTTTTTGTTTTTTTGCCGGTTTTGGTTTGTCTTCCCAGTTTACAAAATCGACATTATGTCCATCAGCAGCAATAAAGCAAAGAGCATGTGCAAGGTCCGCAATTCCTGATTGCCTGCCCGAAGACTTATCGAGTGATGTTGCGCGGAAATCACGGTCTTTTAATATTGACTTTACAAGGCCCGTTAGAACCGGTTTTGGCCCTACTTCTATAAATGTTCGTATGCCGGATTCATATAGATGTTCTATTTCTGTGACAAAATTGACCGGGTTAAGGATCTGGTCCCCTAATATTTTAACGGCATCTTCCTGTTTTTCAGGGAACGGGTCGCCTGTTGTGTTTGAAAACACCGGTATGTCGGATTTTTTTAATGTTATTTTTGTTAGCGCTTTTTTAAATGGTTTGGCGGCATCCTTAACAAGCCTGCTGTGAAATGCGGCTGCTACCGGCAGGGAGGTGGACCTGAAACCGTTTTCTTTGCAGATGTTCATTGCTTCGGCTATTGCGTCTTCGCTTCCGGACAGAACACCCTGCTCAGGGCTGTTCCTGTTTGCAAGCACTACATCAAGATTGTTTTCTTCGATAAGTCGGTCGATTTTATCGAGCGGCGCCTTGACGGCAAGCATAGCGCCCTTTTCCCCTTTGCCGGCATCTGCCATGTACTTGCCGCGCTTGACAGCAAGTGATAAAAACGTATCTTCATCCATCTTGCCTGCAGCATAAAGTGCTGTAAGCTCGCCAAAACTATGTCCGCATGCGGCATCAGGCTTTACACCAAACCTATCAAGAAATTTAAGCATCAAAAGACTTGTGCAGCCTATGGCAGGCTGAGCAACATCCGTTGACCTGAGGTTTGTTTCATTTAATTTTTGATCACCGTCTGGAAGAGGAAATATGAGGTCTGTGAAGGATACTGCGTCGCTGTCCGCCTCTTTTTTAAATTTGGTTTTTGCTTTTTGAAACAATTCGTCTGCTTCCGGCAGACAGCAGGCAAGATCGTTTCCCATGTTACAGTACTGGCTCCCCTGGCCGGGAAATATAAATGCAAGTTTTCCTTTTGTTTCAGGATTGCCAAAATAAATATTTGCTTTATTGAATTGAGGCGATTCATTCTTTTTTAGGTTTTCAAGAATTTCGTTTAAAAGGTGTTTCGGGTTGTCAATGTCGCTTATCATTCCCGAATCCGGTCTTTCTATTACGATAAGCAAACGATAGTTATGCTTTGATGAAAAGCTGTTTCTTGTCTCATACGCTTTGAAGGCAAGCTCACTGAATGCGCTCATGTTTTCAACGGCAAATTTCAAGGCGCTAATTTGATCAGCAAGTTCGTCTTTTGTTTTAGCTGAAAAAGCCAAAATTTCAACTGCACCGGTCCATGAGATAAAAGATTTATTTTTTTTGTATTCCTCAAGTACAACATGGAAATTACTTCCGCCAAATCCAAACGAGCTCACGCCGGATCTTCTGGGGTGGCCTTTTCGTGAAAACCATGGTCTCGTGCTGGTATTTAAATAAAAATTACTGTTTTCGATCTCGATTTTAGGATCAGGATTTCCCACCTTGAGAGTGGGCGGCAGGACTTTATGATGCAGGGATAGCGCCGCCTTAATAATGCCTGCAGCGCCTGCAGCAGCTTTGGTGTGACCAATGTTTGACTTTACAGATCCGACAGCACATTTTTTAAACTCTTTGCCTGCATCTTTGAAAACCTCTTTTAAAGCAGAGAATTCGACAGCATCCCCGACCATTGTTCCTGTCCCATGTGCTTCAATAAGCTCTAACGTCGTAGGATCGACATCGGCTTCCCGGTATGCTGCTTTTAGAGCTTTCACCTGGCCGGCTACATTTGGTGCATATATACTTTGGGACCTGCCATCGCTCGACGATCCTACTGATTTGATCACAGCATAGATTCTGTCGCCGTCTTTTTCAGCATCGTCGAGCCGTTTTAAAACCATGAGACCTATGCCTTCTCCAAGAACAGTTCCATCAGCATCTTCGGAAAACGGCCTTATATCGCTTGAAAAAGAAAGAACACCGGTTTGTGAAAAACACATGTGCATAAAAATGTCATTTAAAGTGTCGACGCCGCCTGTGATTGACATGTCGCATTTCCCGGAAAGAAGCTCCAGTACAGCAAAGTTGAGCGCGCTGGTGGAGCTTGCGCAGGCAGCATCAACGACACAATTGGTGCCTCCAAGGTCTAGACGGTTTGCTATTCTACCGGCAACTACATTTCCCAGAAGGCCCGGAAAAGAGCTTTCCTGCCAGGATACATATGAATCTGATATCCTTTCCATAACATCATCTGCCTGATCGCGGGGAACACCGGAATCTTCAAGTGCTTTACGCCATATCGGATGACCGAGCCTTGAGCTTAAAGGAATAACAAGTTCCTGTGTTCCGGTAACACCGATTATAACGTTTGTTTTTTCGTGGGAAAACTTAGTCCCATCTCCATATCCGGCATCTTCTAACGCCCTTTTTGCAACAAGAAGGCTCAACAGTTGTGCCGTATCTGTGGCTTCGAGTATTTTTGGAGGGATACCGAACTCAGAAGGATCATAAGAAACAGGTGACAAAAAGCCACCTCTTTTGCAGTAAGTATGATCCGGATACTTTGGTTTCTCATCGAAGTAATCTTTAACCGACCAGTGTGTGTCAGGCACATCTGAGATCCCATCCTCACCGTTGTAAAGAAGACGCCAGAATTCTTTAAGGTCAGACGCTTTCGGAAAAAGACACCCCATGCCTATGATGGCAACAGACATTTTAAAATTCCTTGTGGTTTAATTGTTTATCCATTGTGCTGCTCTATTAATTTGTCTATATCCGTAAGCTCCATTGGTGAAAACCTGCCTGTTCCTTCAGGGAGGACCGCCCCCTGGTTTCTAAGCCAGCTTGCCCTTGTTGCAACGGATGCGCCAAGAAGAATATTCATGGCCACTGTTTTGATGCTCCTGTTTTCAGGTTTTTCAAGGAATGATCCTTTGACCCATTCGTTAAAAGCTCCGATGGCGGGTCCACACCAGATTTGAAAGTCAATTTTTCTTGAGGTGTTTCCGGTAACGGCCCACATGGATGAACGGCCGAGATATGACCTGAAAACCAGCGCCATTTTATGCTTCTGGTCTGCTTCAGCCCTTGTTATCTGTTTTGGATCACGTTCAGTAAAAAACGCCTTTGTGCTGCTCCATTCTTTTTCAAAACTGTTTTTAAAAAATTTATTTTCAAGGGTGGAACGTTCTTTTTCAGGAATATCTTCATATCGGTTATATCTTGAATAAAGATCGTAGAGCTTTGAAGCTCTTACCGAAAACATTGTACCGCGTTTTAATACCTGTACTTTGACGCCCATTTCAAACATGTCGGCAGCAGGCGCCATAATAACATCAGCCTGGCTTGCTTCTGCAAGCATACTGCGTACTTCTTCTGAAGTGCCTGCTTCTATGCATGACTGATTGACCGACCCGGTGAGTATATAGGCAGCGCCCATTGCAAATGCTGCCGCTGCGGACTCAGGGGTGGCAATTCCACCGCCAAGCCCTACTGAGAGAGGGCTCTGGTAGTTGTATTGTTTTGCCATTTCATCACGCAGTGCGAGCATGGTCGGAAGAAGGGAGAGAGCAGGGCGGTTGTCTGTGTGTCCTCCTGAGTCAGCCTCTGCTGTCATAGTCTCTGCTACAGGAACGGAAGTCGCGAGAGACGCCTCTTCTGTCGTGATCATGTTTTTATCGACAAGCTGTCTTAAAATTTTTTCCGGAGGCGGCGAAAAGAATCGTTTCGCCACTTCGACTCTGGAGACTTTGGCAATGACTTTGTTCGGGCATATGATGCGCCCACTTGAATTTTTGTGAATACCTTTGATTCGATAGTATACAAGCGGAAGTGTCAGGCGCATAAACGCCGCAGCGCTGACAAGTCTGACTTCATGCTTGAGATAGAGGTCTATGGTTGCAGATTCAAGATCAGGATCATTGAGGCTGTGAATCAGGTTGAACCCAAAGGGAAGACCCCCCATTTTTTGTTTGAGGCTGACAATGGCGGATTCAATCTGATCGATTGTAAGGCCGCCGGCACCGAAAAAACCGAGCATCCCGGATCTGCCTGCTTCTTGAACCATCTGAACTGATGCAATGCCGTTTGCCATAGCGCCGGCTATATATGCATATTGGAGGCCATGTATTTTTTTAAAATGCGGATCACCAAGATCTTTCGGATGCAGTGGCGGTGCATAAGCCGTTAGCCTATAGCCGTTAGGCGCTTCATGGGCATTTTTGCCTATAATAATGAATCCATCCTGGCTCACACCGGTTTTATCTTCTAAATCGAGAACAAATACGGGTTTGTTAACCCGCATTATTGCCGGTCCTAAAGCCTGATCAGCTGGTTCAGGTGCGCTGTCTGCCGGTGTCCACCAGCCGGAACCGCTGTTTTTTTGAGGTTGCGTCTCCATGGGTCCATTATGCTCCTTTTGGTATACTCCTTTTGGTCTTCAAAAAGCATATTATAAATGATGGCTAATCAAAATAGCTGATGATTGTTTAGTCTGCTTTCCGGACGATATCAATAAACCACTATTCTAAACCTTGTTTACGCTGACATCAATATAAATATTTTTTGCAATAAGCATATCGTGGCCACAATCTTGCTGATCCTCGTTTGCCAGTTAAAACACCGTTATCTCAATAGAAAAAAATCCCATAATATTTAATTTATTTAAAAGCTTATACAAAATGACCACCTGGTCACAATATAAAACAGGAAAGATTGAGAATCAAGAATTATATTTTTTCTTAAAAATTGTTTCCATGTAAAATTTCATTCATAAAAAAACTTTAAATAATTCTTGCAATAATTTTTTTTTATATATATAAGGATACTGTTTTAGATTGCATGTCACAGTATCCTTCAACCCGTCTGAACACCCTGCTTGTGTTACATATTAATTGTGTTATAGTTGCTAAAATTTAATACGACTTAAAGTCGAACCACCTTAATCTATGGCCCAGATACTTATAGTTGATGATGATAAAATAATGTGCGATGCCCTTGCACGCGCAATAAAACGAACAGGGCATGAAGCTGAATGCAGGTTTAGCCTGAAAGATGGACTCAGTGAAGTGTCTTCCGGATATTATGATGTCGTATATCTGGATGTCAGGATGCCTGATGGTGATGGACTGAAAAACCTGCCAAAATTTCGTGAAGCACCTTCTTCGCCGGAAATCATTATTATTACCGGGTTCGCAAATTCCAAGGGCGCTGAGCTTGCCATAAAGAGCGGGGCCTGGGATTATGTAAAAAAGCCGTCCACAATCAAAGATCTAAGAACTGATTAATAAAAGGGGTATTTCATTTTTTATATAAATGAGATACCCCTTTTATTATTCTGAGATATTCATGTATGATGAATACGTAAAAAGTTTTATCAACTTTAAATATGAAGGCAAAATGACAAAGCGATTATTATTCTTTTTTATTTTTTTATTAAGCAGCCTTAATACAGTTTGTCTGGCCAATCAGCCCGATAAAAAGCCTTTAAGAATTTTATGCCTCGGTGATTCCATAACCCAATCTGCTAATGTACAGTTCAGTTACCGTTATCATCTGTGGAAAAAGATGGTTGACCTTGATATGAATTTTGACTTTATCGGTTCAATGAAAAACTGCTATCCCGGCAAGGACACTTCATATGAACACAGTTATAAAGGAAGAGCGTTTGACAGGGATCATGAAGGGCACTGGGGGTGGTTTGCGGACCAGGTACTTGGTATTACAAAAGAGATACCGGCATCCACCGGCAGCGGCAACCTTTCAGACTGGCTGAAAGGGTATACACCTGATATTGTTTTGCTTCATCTGGGGCATAATGATGCCGGTCTTGGGGAGGCACCGGAAGAGATAGCAAAAGAATTGAAAAAAATTATTTCACTGCTTCAAAATGACAATCCAAACGTATCTGTTTTGCTTGCGAAGGTGATCCCAAACGATAATCCTGAATGGAATAAAAGGCTTAACAACCTGAATTCTGTAATACAAGGGGTCGCAGAGGATATGAAGAATAATAATTCAAAAGTTCTTGTCATCGACTTTTCAATCGGTTTTGATGCAAGGCAAGACACCTTTGACGGAATCCATCCAAATAAAGTCGGTGCAGAAAAAATGGCACAAAAATGGTTAAAAGGCATCCTGAAGGCCATTCAAAATTGAATCCATATAAGCCTTACTCAGACAGTATTGCCTTAATATCGTGTTTGCAAAAACCATCCGTAACTTGGTCATAGTCTACAGCGTCCGTAGAAATGTGCAAAACCTTTTGCCGGGTATCCAATCGTGGGATTTTTGCTTCCCAGAGACGATTATATTTTAAAAGATTCACATCCTTTATATTAAACGAGTGCAGCGTATCACATATAATTTTAATTTGATGAGATTCTGTGTTGATGCCGGGTACAACAGGTATTCTGACAGTGAGTGGGAAACCGCGGTCAGTCAGGGCATGAAGAACTTTCAGGATTTGTTGGTTTCCTTTGCCTGTATGGTTTTGATAGGCCTGGTCGTCCGGCAGTTTATAGTCAAAATAGATATGGTCGAGAAACGGCAGCAATGGTTCAAGCATTAAAAACGGGTAATTCCCGGCAGTTTCCAGCAAAATATGAATGTCGTGTTTTTTTAATTCAGGTAAAAATGATAAGAGAAATTCGCTATGCAGAACCGGTTCGCCGCCTGAAAGCGTTATGCCGCCATCAGAGACATCATAAAAATCTTTATCACGAAGACTTTCCTGGATGAGTTCTGATACGGAGTATTGAGTTCCGACCAATCGAAGAGCATCAGCAGGGCATTCCCGGGCACACAGTCCACATGCAACGCATTTGTCCCAGGCAATGCGCTGATCACTTTGCATTGAAACCGCGCCTTCTGTGCATACTTTTAAGCAATTGCCGCAGCCGATGCAGCAATCAGTGTAAAAGGCGATTTCCGGTTTCATCTTGATCGATTCAGGGTTTTGGCACCAGGCACAGCTCAGGGAACAGCCTTTAAAAAAAATGAGCGTACGGATACCGGGCCCGTCATGAATTGAAAAGCGCTGGATATCAAAAATTATGGAAACAGGGCCATCTGTTTTTTCCGAGTTCATTTATGTGCAGCAGTTCCCTTCAGCCGCACAGTGCAGCGTTCTGTTAATCAACTCTTCTTTCATTGCTTCGGTGAGATCGTTAAAATAGGCTGAGTATCCGGATACCCGTACAACAAGATCAGGGTATTTTTGCGGATGCGTTTTGGCATCTGCCAGTATTGAATGGTCCATGATATTAAATTGTATTTGCATTCCACCTTTTTTAAAATACCCTAATATAATTCCATCCAGAAGGATATTGCCTGGTTCACCCTTTAAATAGTCCATGTTAAGTTTCTGGTTTAGTGCATATCCATTTGTGATCAAACGGGTGTCAAGGTTTGAGGCTGACGTAAGTGATGCAGTGGGACCCTTGTGGTCTCTTCCGTTACACGGGGATGCGCCATTTGCCAGGGCATCTCCGGCTCGCCGTCCGCTGGGGAGTGCAGGCATTCGAGTCCCGAATCCCATGTGAGTGGTCATTGTCCAGAACCCAGGGAAATAACTGCCTTTGCGGGGATTCGTAAATTGCGTAACAGCTTGTGTATACATTCCGGAAATGATTTTTGCATAACTGTCGCTTAGTTCAGAGTTTTCACCGTATTTTGGAACCTTGTTCAGAATATATGTCCAAAGATCGCTGTGCCGCTCAAAATTATTGTCAACAGCTGCCATAAAGGCACTTAATGACAGTTTTTGTTTTTTAAAAACGATTTGGTCTATTGCGGAAAAAGAATCAATGACATCCGCAAGACCCACTCCCTGGCATCCGGTGGAATTGTATCGGGCACCGCCTGCATTGACTTCTGTCCCGTTTTCAATACATCCTTCAACAACAATTGAAAGGAATGGTGTCGGCCTGTGTTTTGCGTGAGCTGTTTCAATGGCATTATTCCCCTGTGTGGCAAGTGACAATAAATTGATCAGCTGTTTTTGAAATGCTTTAAGCAACACTTCCATGGAAGTAAAGTTTTCTATGGGGCCTGTTTTTGGACCGAATTGTTTGCCGTTAAACAGGCCGTCATGAAGCGCAAGCTGTAAAGCCATCGCAAGATTAATGAAAATTGCGCCGGCTGCAGGAAAGCTTTTTCCCTGCACGCCCCACTCAACACAGCCGACGATAGCGTAATCCCTTGCGTCATTGTTTGAAATACCTGCTTGTTTTAACGCCGGTATGACCGTGTTGTCATTAAAAAATGCCGGAATACCTCCGCCTTTTTTCAACACTTCGCAGCATAGATGCCTGAATTCAGACGGGGTGTTGTCCTCAATTCGTACGTGGAAATTAGGCTGTCTCAGGCGTACCTGGTCGTAGGCAAGTAATATCAGGTATGAAAGGTCGTTGACACCGCTATCTCCATCCGGCATCTCCCCACCCAAAGTAATACCTGAAGCTGACGACAGGCCGCTGAAGTATTCGGTAGCCCTGTCAAAGAACAGCGGCAGCAGTTCGCCGGCCTTGCAGATGAAACATCCTAGTATTTCCGTGGCTTTTTCAGGTGTTATTTTACCTGAATTGATATCTTTAATATAATATGGGTAGAGGTACTGGTCCATCCTGCCGAATGAAACGCCATGCTGAAAATTTTCCTGGTGAAGGATCACATGTGTGATAAACACCATCTGAACCGCTTCATGAAAAGAGCTTGGAGGATTGGCAGGGATATTCCCGAATATTGAAACAAGTTCCTCTAATTCAGCTTTACGGATCGGCTCGGAAGTTTTTTCAACCGATTTTTCCAGCGTTGATTTCCATCTCCTGCCATATTCAATTGCAGCGTCTGCTGCAATAATGGCGGCTTTGAAAAAATCGATTTTTTTCTTTAGAGTATATTTGTCAGACCGGTCAAGGGCCTGGTTCAGTTTTTTTTCAGCGGATTTTTGTATGCCTTTAAAGCCAAGCTTTAATATGGTCGGATAATCAGGCGTGACATGGGAAATGCCCGAAAATTGAGTTAGAATATAATAATTCCCCTCAAGAAGGGTGTTGAACATGTCCGGATCACGGCTGTAAAGCGGTGCCATTGCCATCACTGACCTGTTAAACCAGAAAGGAAAAATGTCTTCATGAAGCTCGCGTACCTGTTTTGGATCTGTCTGGATCGGATTAAGGGGCCGGCTGCTAAGCCCGTCAAGTTCCGGAAGCATCATCAGCCCTCCCAGATCCGGATGAATCGGTGCGCCAACACGGAAAGCCGAAGGGTTTCCGACGATAAGTTCATGCTCATATATGGTTAGCGGCATGTGACGGAGTATGTATTGAAGAGCACGGGAAAACTCGATCAGGTTGTCGGATTCGCTTGTTTGGTCCAGTTTTAGATAAAGTTTATTAAGCAGGTTGCCCAATCTTACCTGCCATTGTTTTTGGGGTACATCCTGGCGTGTCTTTTCCAAAGTTTTTTTAAACTGTGTAAAATGAGCAAAGGTCAGCGATTTTAAAAAGGTCCCCATCCGTTTGTTTTTGCGAAAGTATGCAGTCATCAGGGATGCTTTCTGTGTACAAAGATGATAGGTAGATTTTAAAATATCTTCACGCAGCTTTTTAAGGCGCAGAATCTCAGGAATGTCACCGGTTTTTCGAATTGGATGTTGAACCGCATCACCTGTTGTCTGAGGCTTTATTTTATCCAGCATGATCCTTATCCTTTTTCAAGGTTGTTGATATATTCATGTATGCCCTGCTTCAGGCTGATGGAAGGCGCAAAAACCAGATCTTTTTTTATTTGGTCAGTGATGTAATAATAAGGTCTCCCCACATTGCGTACTGCATATCGTGTCAGGCGCGGTGGTTTTTTCGTGACATATGATACGGCTTCCATACAGCCTGCTATAAAATAAGCAATGCTGTATGGGAGATGCTTTTCCGGAACCGGAACTCGAAGCACGGTGGCAATTTCAGCAATCATTTCTTTCCATGTCAGGTTGTCAGGGTGGGTCAGGTTGTAGACTTTTCCTATAGCTGTTTTTGATT
>JAFDJC010000383.1 GCA_019307665.1 Deltaproteobacteria bacterium
TACCTCCCATAGGCATCATCAATGCGTATGATATCGTCCTCACCGAAATAACTTCCCGAGTGCACTTCTATGATCTCCAAAGGTATCTGGCCCTTATTTTCCAGTCGATGTTCTACGCCTAAAGGAATATAGGTTGACTGATCTTCCTTTAAAATAAATTGTTCGTCGCCCCTGGTCACATGTGCTGTTCCCTTGACGACTATCCAATGTTCAGCCCGGTGAAAATGTTTTTGAAGTGATAATACAGCTCCTGGTTTTACAGTCACTCTCTTTACCTGAAAGTTATCTGATCCTGCAATTTCCTCATATGATCCCCATGGCCGATATTCTTTTTTATGGGTCAGCGCTTCATCCCGTTTCTTTTGCCTTAGCTGATCAACCAGTTTTTTAACATCCTGCACCTGATTCCTGGGTGATATCAGGACTGCATCAGCGGTTTCCACAACAATATGATCTTCAAGCCCGACAGCTGCAATCATCCGTCCGGTTGCATGTAAATATGAATTTCTGACATTATGGGTCAGCACATCACCCTTTATAACATTGTCATTTTTTTCCTTATTCCCGACCTGCCAAAGTGCCTCCCAAGACCCGACATCATTCCATCCGGCATCAAAGGGCACCATTGCGCCCTTGCCTGTTTTTTCCATAACCGCATAGTCTATGGATTCAGCGGGGCATGATTCAAAGGCATCCCGATCCAGCCTGAAAAAATCAAGATCCGATTTCCCATATTGCAGCGCCTTTTTACATGCATCCACTATTTCAGGTATATATTTTTCACATTCAGAAAGTACTTCTGAAGCCCTAAACATAAAAATACCGCTGTTCCAGAAATATTCACCTGAAGCAATATATTTTTCAGCTGTTTTTTTATCAGGCTTTTCGACAAACTCCCTGATAACAGCTGCATCTTGTCCATTGCCAACGACTTCTTTCTTGGCTACTGGAATCGGTTCCCCTTTTCTAATATATCCATAACCGGTTTCAGGGGCATGTGGCAAAATCCCGAATGTGATCAATTTGCCCAGCATGGCAAAATGAAAGCCAATCTTTATTGCATCATGAAATGATGATGTGTCCTGAATATAATGATCAGCCGGAAGCACAACAATTACCGGGTCATCATCATTTGAAAGCACTTTCAGGGCAGCAACTGCAATTGCCGGTGCAGTGTTTCGGCCTACAGGCTCCAGAATAATTGAAGACGGGTTAATATTGATCTCTCTAAACTGCTCAGCCACCATAAATCTATGGTCATTGTTGCAAATCACAATCGGATCTTCGACACCCTGAAGATTCATCATCCTAAGAGCCGTATTCTGAAGCATGGTATTCTGATCAACAAGTCTCATCAACTGCTTGGGATAGAGCTGCCTTGAAAGCGGCCAGAGTCTTGTCCCTGAGCCGCCTGCCATAATAACAGGGATAATCATTATGCTTTCCTTTCTTACTATTTCGTACCCGGATAATAAACTTTAAAAAAAGGATTTAAAAGATCAGGTTTGTTGTATGTTAAAGGCATACCATCATCGACGCGGAAAACACCGGCACCGGCGTTCTCTGCAATCGCCTGCCCTGCCGCTGTGTCCCATTCCATTGTTGGACCAAGCCTTGGATAAATGTCGGCTTTTTTCTCTGCTACCAGACAAAACTTGAGAGAACTTCCGGCAGATACCATTCGCACACTTTCATACTCCTTTTCCTTTTGCCTGATAAATGTTTCAAGTTCAGGAGAAGGATGAGAACGACTGCCGACAACAGTAAAAAATGGGCCTGCTTCCTTTTCAGGCGGCAGTTTATCTGAATGATTGAGGATCTTATCAAAAAGGCCGTCATTGTTATTTTCATTTCCATTCTTCTTCAGGGTTGCAATCATATCCGGATCTGACAACCGCCAGCACCCCTCGCCCTTTAATGCGAAATAAACAATATTCGTAACCGGAATAAAAATCACACCCAGAACCGGGTTACCCTTTTCAACCAAAGCAATATTAACTGTAAACTCATCATTTTTCTTTATGAACTCTTTTGTACCATCAAGCGGATCAACTATCCAAAGCCTTTCCCACTTGCTTCTTTTTTCATATGGAATGTCCCGCCCTTCCTCGCTCAGAACAGGAATCGCAGATGCTTCGAGGAAAGACATAATAGTAGTATGGGACTTTTGATCGGCAAGTGTCAGAGGCGTATTATCCGACTTGTTTGTTACGGAAAAATCCGACTGATAGACTTCCAGAATTTCGTCACCGGCAGCTATGGATGCCAGGATCGATATTGTAAGCAACTCTTTATTGTCATGCATGGTCTCAACTTTCTTTTTAAATGATAATCTCAAGATCCCAGTGGTAATCAAATCAATTGGTAAACTTTATAAAAAACTACCGTGAATGTCAAATAACTCTCTGGTTTTCCGGCCATTTTTATTGGCAAAGGACACTTGAGATTATCTGAAAAAAGTTCTGATAGTTGATGACGATGTTGTAACGCGAAGCCTGCTTTCACGCGTACTGAAACCTCATGAAAGAGACTTTGAAGTGCTGACTGCCCAAAACGGGAAGGAGGCCTCAAATATTATAACACAACAAAAAATCGACCTGATCATAACCGATCTTCAAATGCCGGAAATGGATGGTTTTGCACTAATGGCACACCTAAATGAGCACCATCCTGAAATCCCGTTTTTTATTATGACTGCCTTTGGCGATTCGGAAATCAAATCCAGGATTAAAAAAATCGGCTCGATTAAATATTTTGAAAAGCCATTAAATATTGATGTGATTACAGATTGTATTTTCGATGAGCTGAATGCGGGCGCCGTGGGTGAAATCGAAGGCATCAGCCTGGCTTCTTTTCTTCAGCTTATTGAAATGGAAAGAAAGACATGTACGCTGCAAATCAAAGCACATGAGAAATCAGGTGTAATGTACTTCCTGAAAGGTGAGCTGATGACCGCTGAAACAGCTGATTTAATAAACATTGAGGCAGCATATGAGATGATCGGCTGGGATGGGATAAAGATTGGAATCGACAACACCTGCAGAAGAAAAAACAAAGAAATACAGCTCCCTCTCATGACCATACTGATGGAAGGCCTTAAAATAAAAGATGAAAAGGAACATGCCGATAAGACAAAGAGAACACCGCTAAAGCCCCTGAAAAGTTTTTCTCAAAAAAATAACGGCTAAGAAATGCAATCCAGGGCATTTCGTATTTCGTCTAACACCAGTCTGCTATCTGTTTTAGCAAAATCATCAAGTGCTTTTTTTGATCTGTCGTCAACGGTTTATCCGCCAAGATAAGCCTTCTTAACCTCTGGATCAGAGAGCAAATCCTTTGATTTTCCCTCCAAAACGATATTGCCGCTTTCAAGCACATAGCCTCTCTGGGCAAATTTCAGTGCCAGTCGTGCATTCTGTTCCACTAGTAATATCGTTGTTCCTTCCTGATTGATTTCCTTTAATGCATCAAACATGCTTAACATAAGCTGAGGAGCCAATCACATTGAAGGTTCATCTAAAAGCATAACCTTTCGACCGCTCATATAAGC
>JAFDJC010000384.1 GCA_019307665.1 Deltaproteobacteria bacterium
ATGAATTTTACAAGCACGTTCCAATGCTTCAAATATTGCCGGTGTACAAAGGAAAATACCGGTATCAAAACCGTTGAAATCGTCAATGGTTTTGCCAATATTGAGGATATATCCGTCTTTGATATGAACCTTGGTCACATCTTCCATGTCAATCAGTGGATTGTTTTTATCCGTATCCACCACCAATAAAACCTCGCCTTCGTTAAGCGTCTGCTCCTGTAATGACCGAATAATAGCCGGATCAAAAAGGTGATCCGCCATCAATAACAGAAAAGGTTCCTCCATGACATCCCGTGCTTTTAATACCGAAAAACCGTTTTCTTTTTGCCAGTCATCATTCTGAATAAGAGTAATCGCAACATTAAGACGTTTAGCAAGCTGTTGTAAAAATTTGATGACTTGCGCTCCTTCATAGCCTGTGATCACAACAAACTCATCCGCCCCGCCTTCTATGGCGGAGCGAATAACGCGCTCAATCAGCGGCACACCAAGCAAAGGAACAAGGGGCTTTACTTCACCTTTTGCTTTAAGCCGGGTTCCCTGCCCGGCGGCGATGATCAAGCATTTCATCGATTACTTCCCCTGAATGAACGCTTCGGTCATTGTGTAGGCTTCATCATCGGTAAATTGTTTTGGCGGATGTTTGCAAAAATACGCAGCGGGCGCAGTCAGAATTCCACCTTGTTTACGATTCAGCGCAAGTTTGGCACAGCGGATGGCGTCAATCACAACCCCTGCCGAATTGGGCGAATCTTCCACGGAAAGCCGCAGTTCAAGATTCATCGGCACATCACCGAACAATTTTCCTTCCATGCGTATGAAACAGACTTTGTTATCTTTTTGCCATGTAACATAATCACTTGGACCGACATGGATGTTCTCATCATCCAGGCGTTGAGCTGCAACTGCCTGTACGGCCTCGGTTTTGGATTTTTTCTTGGAAACCAGCCGGGCACGGTTTAACATGTTTAGAAAGTCCGTATTGCCACCGGTATTCAACTGATAAGTCCGTTCCAGCTTGACACCCCGTTTATTAAACAGATCAGTCAGGGTTCTGTGTACAATGGTAGCGCCCAGCTGCGCCTTGATATCATCACCAATAAGCGGGAGATTCTTTTCTTCAAACCGTTGTGCCCATACCGGATCACTGGCAATGAAGACCGGTATATTGTTCACAAAGGCAGCACCCGCTTCCAGAGCGCAATCGGCATAGAATCGAGTGGCCTCCTCTGAGCCGACCGGAAGGTAATTCAACAGAATCTCAGCGCCTGAATCCTGTAGGATTTTTACGAGTTCCCATTTTGTCAGCTCAGGTTCCCTGGCAAGGAGAAAGGTATATTTGTCCTCATAGCCTTTCATATGTTCCGAAAAACCGTCCAGAATTTTACCCATCTGTACTTTTACGCCAGATTGCGGAATATCTTCACGGAATACGGTTGTACAATTGGGTTTTGAAAAGATGGCTTCATTAACATCAAGCCCAATTTTGCGCTTGTCAATATCAAATGCCGCAACAACTTCGATGTCTTCCGGGATATAACCACCGATCTCCCAATGCATCAAGCCGATGGCATCATCCTCGGATTTGCCTCGATAGTAATTGATGCCCTGAATCAGCGAACTTGCACAATTTCCAATACCTACAACTGCCACTTTGATTTTGCTCATAATGATTGTTTGTCTCCTTATCATAAGTAGAATAAATAAGTTTCCCACTATATACAGTAAAATGCCGGGAAACTTCCTTTTTTATACACTTGGCAATAGATCTCTATTTTTCCCCAGAAGTACAGCTATGATATAGAATCCTAAACAAATCCGCAATCCTTTCACGAATGCTTTTTTATTGTAGCCAGAAACACGATCTAATAACCTCCCGCTTTCTCTTTCTTGACTATGCTTGAACTTGCCAACAAACCGGATTTACAGAAGATTAGAAATGCTAAGCAAAACCTCTTGGAAGCCTGCCTTGTAAAGTATGTGCTTATAGTCGAGTGGTGGAATCTACAGCTAACCTTTGTTTCCAAAATCAATATGAATTATCTTTCCTGCTTTTCTTGGCTCTAGGCCTTTGGGTGGTTGTTCCAGTATCTTATCATATATCTCGGGGTACTCATTAAAAAGACGAATAGATAAACTTTTGACTCGTGTAGGACTCAGTTTGACTTGTTTTTTGATTTTGCTAGATAATTGCTTCGCTGTTGGGAAGTACCTCAACTCTGTTGATTTGAATGCTATTAAAAAATCCTCTGGCGATATCCCCAATTCTTCTTTAAATGTATTCTGAAGCCACTCTTCCCTTTTTTGCTCCTCTCTTTCACGTTCAACCTCTTCAACTTTACGTATGCGGCATTTTTTTAGTTTTCTATCAACTAGTGGTTTTGCTTCATCGTATTCAAGATAAAAGTCTTCCACAATTTCTGTACTAATAACTCGACCTAAAAAAGCA
>JAFDJC010000014.1 GCA_019307665.1 Deltaproteobacteria bacterium
CAGGGGTGAATTTCCGCCACGCCGTTTCTTAGATAAACGCTATACGCCTCTTTGGTATCCGGAAAATTAAAATTCACCTTTTTTTGAATGCTAATCGTTTTTTCCGCATCAAGATTAACCGCCATTGAAGTAAATATGCTTTCTAACGGAATGCTGTGAATCATTCGAAGGGTTGGAGCCACTTCAAACTTCGACTGGAAGCCGTCTCTCAGTTCCACAGCACTTGATAAGTAGTAATGACGTGCATTTGCATTGAGTTGCGCTTCTCCCAGAGCAGTCAGCGCTTTTACTCTAAATTCTTTTGCCGCAGCATTTTCTTTGTTCACTTTCAAAAGATGATCCGTCAGATCTAGAACCCACTGGTAATCACCATTTCCAAAAGCGGTTTCTGCAATTGATGTCATCTTTTTTTCGCCTCCGCCGAGTTTTACATAACGACGGGCGCGTTCATCAAACGGCAAAGGGTTGAGATTTGTGGGGTTCCCGTCAAACCAGCCGATATAACCTGAAAAAACCGAACGCACCGACCAGTCCACTTTTCCGTAAAACTCCTGTAAGTAGGGAGATTGTGCAAGATGTTCAGGCAGCTTGACGGTTTCTACTATTTCGTCCGGCGTCAGCCCTTGGTTAATGCCACGAATCGTCTGATCATGGACATACTGTATGGCATCGCGATAATCGGTTAAAATATTAAAAATACGCTCTTCGCCTTTTATGGGCCGAGTATGCGACGGCACAAGGTATTCCGGCCTTTTCTCCCTGATGATATCAATGCTCTTTGCCCACTGCATGACATCGCGATAGCAAGTACCACGTATGGTGTAAAGATTCGGAAAGGCTTTATAAAAGTTATCTCCCGGCAGAAGCGCCCTTTTTTCAGGCAGCCAAACGTAAATTTGATCATTGGTCTCTCCCGGTGCATGGATCAGCTCAACTTTGACGCCCGCGATATTGGTTTCCATTGTATCCTTAAATGTTATGGTCGGCCGCAGGGTCTCAAGCTTGATCCCCGGTTTAAAGCCAAAATAGGGCCCGAGCCCTACGTTTTCGATTGCCTCTCTGTTCAGGTTGTTGCCGAACATTCTTGCGCCCCGAATGCTGATAATCGGCCGGATCACATTGACAATTCTATCAATATAATAGGCTGTTGTATCATGCGCATAAACGTCCACATTTTTTCCCTCTTTTGCAAATGTTGTTGCACCCAGAATATGGTCGGCATGATTATGCGTATAAATGATTGCAGCAACCGGCTTGCTGCTGATTTTTCTGAATTCTGCCAGAACTGTTTCAGCCTCTGCGGAAGTTGTCATGGTATCGACAATGATCAGACCATCATCCCCTTCAATCATAATGGAATTTGCCACACCAAACCCTACGGCCACATAAACCCCGTCTGTCACATTGATGACTTCTTTCCGGAATTCTTTGGTATGCTCTTTAAGCGTAACGTTGCTTTTTGCCTCCAAATAATGCGGTTTTGACTGTTGACGACTGCACCCGGCTATTATCAGCACGCAAAAAGTCATTATCCAAAAAATATGTCTCCTCATCTGATGTCTCCCTTATTTTTTATTCTATTTGTTTTATTGTTGCCCACAGCAGTCCTCCCTGATATTTGTACTTAAATATTTATAAAAATTTTATAACGGCTTCGGATCATTTTCAGGTCATTTTGTGCCAAATAAGAGTCATTTGGCACCGGGATTGAATAAATAACATGAGTTTTAAACGAAAAAATCTCACTACCATTAGCACATGGGCGGTTGCGGTCCTGCAGACCATGGAAACATGTGGTTTTGACCCTGAACATGTGGTTAGCATGGCCGGTTTAGATAGAAACCTATTGTCAAACCCGGATGCCAGAATCAGAATAGAAGATATGTCCCGCCTCTGGAAAATCGCTGTAAAAATGACAAATGATGAGTGTTTTGGACTAAGGGCTGCTGCAAATATCCGGCCGACAACATTTCATGCACTGGGATTTGCCATCATGGTCAGCAGCAGCTTGATGGATGCCTTTGAACGTCTCCGTCGTTTTTATCGCATTGTCAGTGATTCGGTTGAGGTGAGGTTTGAATATTTTAAAGACACAATATCGTTTTGCTTTAACCCATATGATCATATGCCTCAACCGTCAGACGAAGCCTTTGATATGGCCATGGCTTCTATTGTTTTATTTGCCAGAATGCTGACAAACAGCGAGTTAAATCCTGTCAAAGTGGATCTAAGACGCAAAAAACCGGCAAACCCTGAAAAGTTCATAGAACTTTTTCGGTCACCGGTTGTCTTTGGTGCAGAAAACAATCGGATTTTTTTTAATATAAAAGATATGCAAAAACCACTGCCGACTGCAAATGCTGAAATCGCAAGGCGAAATGACCAGATTGTCGTTGAGTATCTGGCCCGCTTTGACAAGGACCTAATTGCGCATAAAGTTCATGCAAGACTGATCGATCTTTTGCCTTTGGGAGAACCCTCCATTGATAAGCTGGCACGGTCCATGGGTTTAAGTACAAGAAGCCTTCATCGATGTCTTCAAAAAGAAAATGTCACTTATCGTTACATCCTGAACGATATCCGTAAAAATCTTGCCGCCCAGTACTTAAAGCGGCCGACACTTTCAATTATTGAAGTGGCCTTTCAGCTGGGGTATTCCGACTCAAGTAATTTCACACGGGCTTTTAAACGCTGGTTTGGTATTTCTCCAAGGGAATACAGAAAAAGAATATTATAGTGCCGCCTTTTTACCTGTACTCTGGCGCCTCTTTTGCGCTGGAAGAACCGTTTTCCTAAGGCGAATTGATTTTGGAGTAAATTCAACCTGTTCATCTTCCTGGATAAAGGCCAGGGCTCGTTCAACGGTCATCGGTTTTACAGATGAAAGAACAACCGCTTCATCTTTTCCGGCAGCACGCATATTCGTCAGTTTTTTTACCTTGCATTGGTTAACGTTGATATCCATCTCCCGGTTGTGTTCACCAATCACCATTCCTTCATAGCACAATTCACCCGAAGTTATAAAAAGCTGTCCCCTGGGTTCAAGATTGAACAAGGCGTAAGCCACTGAATTTCCTTGTCTGTCGGCAACAAGCGATCCGGTAAACCGGGTCGGGAAATCACCCCTGTACTCATCATAGCCTGCAAAGTTGGAGTTCATGATTCCGGTACCCTTAGTGTCTGTGAGAAATTCATCCCGATAACCAATTAGAGATCGTGACGGAACGGAAAATTCAATCCTAACCCTGCCGCTGCCATTATTAACAAGGTTGACCATCTTGCCTTTTCGCATGGACAGTTTTTCAGTCACAATTCCCAGGTAGTTTTCTTCGCAGTCTACAAATAAGTATTCAACAGGCTCCAGTTTGTTCCCATTCTCAAACTTGTAGATAACCTCCGGACGTCCGACACAAAATTCAAAGCCTTCACGGCGCATGGTTTCGATTAGAATCGCAAACTGAAATTCACCCCTACCCTTTACGATAAATTGATCCCTGCTTTCAGCCCTTTCCATGCGAATGGCTACGTTCATCAGGGTTTCTTTAATAAGCCGCTCCTTAATTTTTGCAGACTGAACATATTTACCTTCCGTGCCGCAGTACGGAGAGTCATTGATTGTAAACTTCATCGATATGGTCGGCTCATCAATATTTATACGCTTCAACGCTTTGGGAAAATCGCTTGTGCATATCGTATCCCCTATTTTTACATCTTCAATTCCTGAAAGGACTATGATATCTCCCGGTTTGGCACGTTCAACCGACTGAAGCGCCAACCCCTGATATGTCTGCAGTTTTGTTACTTTAAGGGAAATATTGTCGTTCCGATGGTTAATACAGATAAGATTGTCTCTGGATTTAACACTGCCGTTCATTATCTTGCCCACAGCAAGCCTGCCAAGGTACTCTGAATATCCGAGGTCTGCTACAAGCATCTGGAACGGCTCCTTTGGGTTATAGGTAGGCGGCGGAATTTCCTGAAGAATCGTATCAAAAAGCAAATGAAGACCAGAAGCGGTTTCGGTTATTTTTTTTTTTATAATTCCCTCTCGACCGACAGCATAAAGATATTTAAAATCAAGCTGCTCATCCGTGGCCTCCAGGTCGATGAACAGATCATATATTTCATCAAGCACCTCTTCAGGCCTCGCATCATTTCTATCAATTTTATTTATGACTACAAGTATCTTAAGGTTTGCCTCCAGCGTTTTTTTCAACACGAATCTTGTCTGCGGCAGAGGGCCTTCTGATGCATCCACAAGTAAAATAGCACCGTCAACCATTGAAAGAGCTCGTTCAACTTCTCCTCCGAAATCCGCATGTCCTGGTGTGTCTATAATATTGATTCTGACATCATTCCAGGTGACTGAACAATTCTTGGCTGAAATCGTTATTCCTCTTTCCCTTTCAAGGTCCATGCTGTCCATTATTCTTTCATCGACTTCCTGGTTGGCCCTGAAAAGACCGCTCTGCCTGAACATGGCATCAACCAGGGTTGTTTTTCCATGATCGACATGAGCTATAATGGCGATGTTTCTTAAACCCGTGTTGTTCGTTTTACTGTCCATTTTAATTTATCCTATTTCTGCCCCTCTTTTTTCAACAGCTCAAGGTACCAGCAGGCAAAATCAAACATTCCTTTATAACGCTCGTCTTCGTTTATAATGCCAAGGCATAAATCAAAAGCCCCTTTTCCGTATTCATTGCTGTATTCCTCAATATCAGTGTTCTGAAGAAATTCCCTGATCAGCACCTGGCTTGTACGCCTTGTTTTATCTTTTCGTATATCAATCGGGTCTTTGGGCTCCTGAAACGGATCCCATTGCCCATATCCTATTTTAAGAATATGTTTCTGGCGTCGGCTCGACATACTTTCAAAAACAGCCTTTTTCCTTTTTTCCTTTTCATCATTTTCCATCGCCATCAACATTTCCCTTTCCTGAATTGTCCTTCGAGCCGGCAAGACCTAGGTATTCTTCATTATATTCTGTAAGGATTGCCATGGACAAGGGAACAAGTATATCAGCCATTTTTACGTACTTTGTATTCAATGCCCTGACAATTTCTTCTGAAATGTCATAAAGTTGTTTTTGAATGACTCCCAGCTTAACGGTTGGATATTTTTCGCCCTCTTTGAAATCCGATTCTCCACAGGTATGGCTCATTCCGTTTATCTCGGTCGGTATGCCGTAAAACCTGCATGTGATGGGTCGGTATTGATACAGATCGCATTCTTCTTCATCATTTAACAGAGGGCATCTCACTTTTTCAAGCGCCATCATGCCCAGAATGTCCACCTCGTTTTTTCCTTTTTGCATCTCATTATAAGCCTCTTTTTTTATTCGATACGTCTTTCTATCCGCCCTGTTGGCTTTCTCGAGAAGCGCTTTTCTTTCCTTTTCTGAAAATGCTTGGTTAAAGCGGGTGTTGATGTACATCGCTTCAACAAGGGTCAGATCAAACAATGCATGACAGCAGTCTGAACACCCATTTTTGCATTTCACAAGTAGTTCATACTCCTTGCACATCTTGTTAAACACTGCATCTGCCATTCCGACTAGAGATTCATATTTGGTAAAAAATGGTGTGAAATCAAAATCAATCATTGTTCCTCCTGTTTCGCTCCGCCTGCTTCTGAAAACACTATAACGGCATTTAAAACCGGTTTAATAAGAAACCGGTGTGCATCATTGTGCCATAGAGCCCCAGACTGTTTCACGTGAAACACTATTTTCCTATACAAAAATTTTCAAATATTCTGTCTAAATAATCGGTTTCTGCTTTCTTGCCAAGAATTTCGTCCAAAGCGTCAATTGAATCCGCCATATCTACAACTGTAATTTCCGGCAAAACGTCCTTCCTTAAAGCCTCCGCCGCACTCTCGGCGCTTTCAACGCTGCTTTCAAGCAATCTTTTTTGACGAAGGTTGGGTACAATATCATCATTGGCTTTATCCGCATTAGCCAGACAGACATTTTCTATTGTTTTAACAAGAAGGTCGATTCCGGTTCCATTCAGCGCAGACATATAAACGCTTTTCCTTTGTTGCCACTCTTTTGGCATTGTAAATTTGCTTTCACCGCAGACCAGATCTTGTTTGTTTATCGCGATAACAACTTCTTTTTCTCTTATTTTGTTATACACATTTTTTTCGTTTTCCGTAACCTCTCTGCAAGCTTCCACGACCAGAAGAACGATATCCGCTGTTTCAATACGCTGTTTGGCTTTTTGAATGCCGACTCTTTCTACGGGGTCCTCAGTGGTGTGTATACCGGCTGTGTCTGAAACGAGAACGGGCAACCCTTTAATGTTGATGTGCTCCTCGACAAGGTCCCTTGTAGTTCCGGGAACCGGCGTAACGATCGCTTTGTCTTTCTGCAGTATCTGGTTCAACAGGCTTGATTTTCCGACGTTCGGTTCTCCCACTATAACAATTTTAAGACCTTCAACAAGGTACGAAGATCTGTCAAAACTCTCGACAATTCTTTTCAGCGGTTTGATTACCCTTGTTTCTATGTTGTTGATATCTTGCCGCTTATTAACCGTGTCGCCACTTTCTTCAGGAAAGTCTATGTTTGCCTCAAGCCCTGCCCTAAGATCAAGGAGACGCTCCCTGGCTTCTTCAATCTTTTCTTTTAAAAGGCCCTGTATTTTTGAAGCGGCAATTTTCAGAGATGCTTTTGAACCGGCATTGATGATATCAACCACTGCTTCAGCCCGGGTTAAGTCTATTCTTCCGTTTAAAAAGGCTCTTTTTGTAAATTCACCGGGCTGGGCTATCTTTGCCCCGCTTTTTAGAACAAGCGCTAGAATTGATCTAAGCACAAACTGTCCCGAATGCGCATGTATTTCAACAATGTCTTCTTTTGTGTAAGTGTAGGGCGCTTTCATGAAAGCAACAAGAACTTCATCAAGCGTCTCTTCTGTGTCCTTATCGATAATGTACCCGTATTGAAGAACGTGGGTCTTCTTTTCAGGTGTACCGCCTGATTTTCTTTTTCCCTTCCGGAAAACAGTCTTTCCGATCCTGAATGCATCCGGACCGGAAATTCTGACTATCCCTATTCCGCTGTTTCCAAACGTTGTTGCAATTGCGGCAATAGTCGTGTTGGACATATCAGTTTTCGGCATTTACTTTTGGCCTGTTATTATTCGCGGGCCTGCTTTTTCGAAAATTGCCTTTTTTGGGTATAATAACAAGTTTTCTGTAGTAACCATCACCAATGCTCTGAGTTCGAACGCTACGGTCTTTTTTTAAGGCAAGGTGTATAATTCTTCTTTCCTGAATATTCATCTGTTTTAACGTTGAAGGCTTCCTGGTTTTTTTGACCTTTTCCGCAAGTTTTTCAGCCAGTTCCACCAGTTTTTCTTTTCGCTTTTGAAAATAATCTTCTACATCTACTTCAACGATAACCCTTTTTTCACTGTGTCTGTTGATAACCTTATCGATAATATACTGAATAGCCTCAAGATTCTGTCCTTTTTTTCCTATAAGTACGCTTGAGTTGCCGCCGTTTATCTGAAAAGCCACTTTCTCATTGTCCTGCTCAACTGTAATATCCGTATCATCCGTAATTAAATTTACTATCCTTTTAAGAATATCCAGGCCCAGGTCGGCGGGCTCTTTCGACAACTTTTTGTTTTCACCGGACTTTTCACCGGACTTTTCAATAGCATATTCATTTTTATTGTTGCCGGAACCGTTAACATTAAATGCCTCGTCCACCAGCGACACAATCTCGCTTCGACCTTCATAGTCATTTTCCGTCCTTTTCCGGTCTTCGACAGGCTGGTCGTTCTTAAAACCATCAATTGTGAGTACCTTGATTTTGGCTTTTTTTAACCTTACGAGCCCAAATATTCCAGATGAACCGTTTGAAATAACATCGTATTTTAGTTCGTTCTTATTAATGTTCAGTTTTTCGCAAGCGTTTTCAACGGCGTTTTCTACATTCTTACCCTCAAACTCCATACCGGTTTTCATTCATAATCCTCCATACTAGGATTTAGTTTTTCCTGTAAACATAGTACTGCTGAGCAATAGACAAAATGTTGTTTATAAGCCAATACAATACCAGGCCGGAAGAAAAATTAATAAAAATAAAAGTGAAAACAATGGGCATCATCATCATCATTTTTGCCTGGGTGGGATCACCGGCCGGCGGCTGCAACTTCTGCTGAATAAACATGGTCCCGCCCATAATAATGGTAAGAACAGGAATACCGTAAGGGGGTTCCATTAATGGTATTGAAACCCCTAATGACCCAAAATCAAAAAGCCTATCCGGTGCAGATAAGTCGGTAATCCAGCCAAAAAATGGCGCGTGGCGAAGCTCTATTGCGCCATAAAGCATCTGGTAAAAAGCGATAAATACCGGGATCTGAGCAACCATCGGCAGGCACCCGCCAAGCTGGTTTATTTTGTATGTTTTATATAGCTTCATGACTTCTTCGTTCATCCGCTTTTTATCATCCTTGTATTTTTCTCTGATATCAGCCATGAGGGGCTGAAGCCGCTTCATTTCATTCATCGACTTGTAGCTTTTATTGCCCAGGGGCCAAAAGAGAATTTTTATCAGTATTGTCAGGATGATAATAACAATTCCATAGTTCGGTATCAGGTCATATAAAAAGTTCATGAGCTTTAAGCAAGGTTTTGAAATAAAGTCGAACCATCCAAAGCTTAGCGCTTTTTCCAGATCGGAATTAGCCTCCTGCAAGATTTCTATGCTCTTGGGCCCCATAAAAATTTCGTAACCAAACTGCCTTTCCATTCCCGGATGAATCATCTTTATCGGCGCACTGTATTGAGCTTCTACGAGACTGTTGTCGCCCATGAAGATATTCATCGCAGCCTCGTCATCAGCTTTGGGTATAAGGCTGGAAATAAAATATCTGTCCTGAACAGCTACCCATTTCACGATTCCTTTAAATCTGCTTGTCTCATCTATGTCATCTTTCTCAATTTCTTGAAGCTGACCATCTATCAGTCCTGACGGACCAGTAAAACCGTACTGACCACTTTTGCTGTTTTCCATATTTTTAAACAGGGAGACGGAAAGGTTGTTTTGCAAGGGGTATTCCGCCCTGTTTATCACACTCACCTCAAAATCAATAATGTAAGAATCGGGATAAAATTTATATGTTTTTTCAACTTCTATTCCTTCTTTTGAGCGCCAACTGAAAACCAGTTCTTCGGGCTTGCTTGTAACATCTGTTCTCTCCAAAGCATCTTCACATATAAAAATCGCACTGGAAAGGCCGGGTATTTCATTTCCTTCAAAGTCAACAATATATGTTCCGATCTCGTTCTCTTCCGACATCATCTCTTTTAATGGAGAGTCAAGATTGTTGTGTTCGCGGTAATTTTTTAAAACAAAGCTTTTAAAAGCAGCCCTTTCTTCCGAAATATTAACTGAATACAGGGGAGTGTCTACACTGAACATTTTTGCCTTGCGACTTGCTATTGTGCTTGTAAGGGTAGTTGCCTTTTCAGCCTGTTCTGAAACAACCCTGTCCGTTTTTTTGTCCACTTCCCTGGTTTCACGGACCGTTGTTTCTATATTTGCGGTTTGTGTCACATCTCTGGCCCGATCTGTTTTTTGGTCAATTTTTTGGCCAACTTTCTGATCCGTGTTTTCAGGCGTCTCTTTTTCCACAAAAAAGATATTCCATAAAAAAAACACAAGAAAAGAAAGTGCTATTGCGAGAAACATTCTAACTTGTTCCATTATCTTCTCCTGGTAGAAATAAGCCGTATTTCCGGAATAATCGCTACGGGTTATAAAGTTTCAGCTTTTATACAGCGCTTGATGAGAGTCTGGAGGCTTGCTATTAAACCCTTTATGTAAAGGCCCTTTAGGGCACAGGGTCAAACCCTCCAGGATGGAAAGGGTGGCATTTCAGAATTCTTTTTACAGACAGATATATACCGAATACTGAACCGTGTTGTGAAACAGCCTGTCTGGCATATTCAGAACATGATGGATAAAACCGACACGATTGTCCCAAAACAGGTGATACAGCTAACTGGTATACTTTTATAATAATCAGTATAATTCTTCTAATTATCAAAACTTTTCTCAAGATTTTTAAACATTTTTCGCAAGGAGGAAAAGGCGTTATTAAAAGATATGGAGGCAGCCTCTTTTTTGACTATTATGTTAATATCCAAGTTACCCGAAATATACTGCCTGTTATGTCGAAAGCCTTCTCGGATGATTCTTTTTAGCCTGTTCCTCTCAACGGCAGACCCTGTTTTTTTAGTAACTGTAATACCGAGTCGTGTTCTTTCAAATTTTCCTGCCGTAAGCTCTGCAATAAAATATTTGTTATGAAATCTTTTTCCGGTTCGTTTTAGTCTGATGAATTCTGAACGCTTAAGCAGCCTTTCCGATTTTTCAAATTTAAAGTTTTTCACATTATTTAAAAAATCCCTGCAACATCAATTCTCTTTAAATGATTCCTTTCTGAAATTCCCGGCTATTTAACTTTAGTAAAAACCAACGTCTCCTTTTTTATTAAGCCAGCTTAACATGCCAGCCTTTTTCTTCCCTTTGCCCTGCGCCTGTTGACAATTTTCTGCCCCTGTTTTGTAGACATTCTTTTTCTGAAACCATGCTTTCTGGCACGTTTAAGTCTACTGGGCTGGTACGTTCTTTTCATGATTAAATCCCCTTACGCCTCCTTTTTGAGCGCTTTCACCGAATATCGGTAATGATGGTAACGAGCGATTTATACATCTCAATATTCACGACAGGTTAATATTAATACGCATTTTTCGCTCAATCTTTCAATATAAACACATAATATGTTTTCTGTCAACAATGCTCAAGGCTCAATTTTATGTTTAGATTTCAAAATCTCAAAAATGTCAAACTCCTCTATATGAAACCGGTGGTTAGGATATATAACTATTTGTTTTTTTAGTTTTTTTTCAAGAGACAGAATGATCTTGCTCTCTTCTCCATGTAAAAGCTCGGCAATTTCGGGGTTAACCCTTAAGGTGAACCGCTCGCCAATCATGTCTCTAGCCTCTCTGAGGATTTCTCTATAAATATTGTAGCATATGGACTGTTTTGACAAAAGGTGTCCATCTCCATCACAATAGAAACATGGCTCACACATCATTATTTTTAAGGGCTTCCTTATCCTTTTTCGGGTCATCTGAACTAACCCCATATCAGAAAGAGGAAGCACATTGGTCTTGCTTTTATCCTTTTTAAATGCCTCCTTTAACGCACTATATATTTTTTCTCGATCGGAAACCTTCTCCATGTCGATAAAGTCTATTATGATAATTCCACCAAGGTTGCGAAGCCGGATTTGATAGGCGATCTCCTTTACAGCCTCAAGATTGGTCTTTAGTATTGTCTCCTCAAAGTTATGTTTTCCGACATATCTTCCAGTGTTAACATCTATTGCAACGAGAGCTTCTGTATGGTCGATCACAATATAGCCTCCGGATTTAAGCCACACCTTCCTTTTTAAAGCCCTTGATATGTCCACGTCTATGTTGTAGGCATCAAAAATCGGTTCCTGGCCTTCATACAACTCAACAGATTCCTTTAGGCCCGGCATAAACTCATCAAGAAAAACAAGAATGGAGTTATATGCATCATAAGAATCGACTATCAGCTTGTCCGCCTCGTCTGTTAACAGGTCCCGGACCGCCCTCAGGGTAATGTTGAGTTCCTTGTGCAGAAGGTGGGGAGCGGAGGCGGTGTTGTTCTTTTTTTGTAGTTTTTTCCACATATTATCCAGAAACATCATCTCTTTCACCAGCTTGTCATTGGTGATCCCTTCAGAAGCTGTCCTGACAATATAACCGCTCTGGTCAACCCTAATTTCGTTAACGATATCCTTTAGCCGCGTTCGTTCATTTTCATTTTCGATTCGTCTCGATATTCCGATATGGTTAACTGTCGGCATGAGAACCAGGAACCGTCCGGGCAGTGAAATATTGGTGGTGATTCTCGGTCCCTTGCTTCCAATGGGAGACTTGGCTACTTGAACAAGTATCTCCTGGCCTTCTGTAAGAAGCTCTTCTATATTGTTTTCACGTCTTTTTGAAAAAGACAAAGATGTTTCTATTGCATTATCAACAAGGAGTTCTTCCTCTTTGTTGACAAACATATCTTCATATTCATTACCAGGATTACCGACAACATCATCAACATAAATAAAGGCCGCCTGGCTCAAACCGATATCAACAAAAGCAGCCTGCATACCCGGCAGAACGCGCTGAACTCTGCCCTTATATGTATTACCGGCAATATTTGAATCATCCCCACGGTCTATAAAAAGCTCAACTATTGTTCCGTCTTCAAGTAAAGCCACCCGGGTTTCGTGTTCGGTTTCGTTAATTATAAGTTCTTTATACATTTTTTTAACCCGTTTTTCTAACCCTTGGCCTTTTAACAACCCTTAGTTGTTTTAATTTAGTTTCAGGCAATTCAAAAATGTGTTTAATAATATCCAACGGCCTTACGGTCTTACCCGGTTCTTCTATTATCTGCATAGCGATCCGGTCTTTTGTAACCAGTTCAATTTTTAATATAATATCTTTTAAATCAATATTTTTCAACCCCCCTTTTCGATTCGGTTTTGAAATTACAAACTTCTCGACATTTAAAAAGCTGTTGAGTGCGTCTTTGCCAAAAACCAGGTGGTTTGAAAACACATCATAGTATGAACAAGCTTTTCGTTCACCTTTTCCGGATTTTTTTGAAAATGGAGTACAATCATAAACCACAAGGCCTTCAGGAAGATTTCTGTTCAGTTCTCTTATTATAACATCCGGTTTAACTCTGTCTATTACGCTTATCCTGAAAGACTCTTCAAGGCTTTCCATGCCAACCGGAATAGGGTCTGAAAATGATATCTTCGGTTTTGGATGAAAGCCTTCTGAATACTTTACGTTGATCCCTGCACGCTTTATGGCGCGAATAAACATATTTGCCATTTCAAGGTGTCCGAAAAATCTTGCCCCATCCTTTTTTTCATAGACAACATTATAGATCAACTGTCCTTTATTGTTGGCTGTACCGCCACAGACATCCGGGTCGAACGCGGCCTCCTTTTTACGGCTAAGTTTGGGTTCAATGTTTTTAAAATCACACACACCACACTGGTTACATTTTCCATACCTGCAGTCTTCTATTGTCTCTTCCATTAAGGCTCTTTCAAGTTCCTGTCTTAAAAAAACCTTTGATACACCACTGTCGATATGGTCCCAGGGAAGAGGTTCTGATGTGTCCCTTGATCGTTTTGTTAAAAAATCTTTGTCAATACCGGTCTCTTTAAAAGCTTCTTTCCACAGCCCAAAATTAAACTCTTCTGTCCATCCGTCAAGCCGGCAACCCTTATTATATGCCGACACAAGCAGTTTTGACAACCGTCTGTCGCCTCTGGCAAATACACCTTCAAGAAGACTCATTTCCCGATTCTGCCATTTAAGGCGTACACTGAAATTTTTTTTTAGATTATCACGAATCATATTAAACTTGGCCCTCGACTCTTCAGAAGATATCTGTTTCTCCCACTGAAAAGGCGTGTGGGGTTTGGGAATAAAAGTTGTTATGCTGACATTAATCGTTTTTTTCTTTTTGCCGGAACCCTTTATTTTTGATAGCGCCTTAACCATCCTTACAATTTCCATCAGATCTTCATCGGTTTCTGTCGGAAGGCCGATCATAAAGTAAAGCTTAATAACATTCCACCCTAGTTTAAAGGCTTGTTCGACCGTATCAAAAATTTCTTTTTCACTGATGTTTTTATTGATTACATTCCGCAAACGCCGGCTTCCTGCCTCCGGCGCTATTGTAAACCCTGTTTTGCGCACACTCTTAATAAGGTTCATTAACTCGGGTGTCAGCGTACCGGCCCTTACAGAAGGAAAAGAGACGGCAACATGTTGCAGCTCTTGGTCACAAAAAAGATGTGCCATCAGTGAGTTCAACTGTTCGTAGTCACCGGTGCTTAGAGACAAAAGGGAAATATCATCATAACCTGTAAGGCGTATCGATCTTTCAGCCAAAGCAACAAGATCCTCTACAGACCTTTCACGCACCGGCCGGTATATCATTCCTGCCTGGCAGAAACGACATCCTCTTGTGCAACCCCTTGCGATTTCAAGTCGAAGACGGTCATGAACAGGTCTTCCAAAGGGAACCACCGGCTTATCAGGAAATGCGCTGATTTCCAGACTGCTTGACAGCGTTCTTTTTACCCGGTTATCAACAGCACTTCGTGCTTCGGTGACCTGAAACCCCTCGGCGTTATACCTTGTCTTAAAAAATGACGGTATATAAACACCCTCTATGTCAGACCAGGTTTTTAAAAGACCTTCTCTGTCCTGCACACCTTCTTTCTTCCACTTAATATATGCGCGTGCTATTTTCATAATAGCATGCTCGCCGTCTCCAATAACCATGGCATCAAAAAAAGCTGCGACAGGTTCAGGGTTACAAGTGCATGGCCCGCCTGCAATTACAAACGGATCTCGCCCCCTCCTTTCTGAAGAATAAAATGAAATGCCGGCAAGCTCTAGTATTGTCAAAATATTGGTATAGTTCAACTCATAAAGGAGACTGAATCCGACAATGTCAAATTCTAAAAGAGGAGTACCTGACTCGAGAGATGTTAGTGGAATACGGTGTTGCCTCAAACAGGCTTCCATATCTTTACCTGGAGCAAAAACCCGTTCCGCAGATATTTTACTATCCCTGTTAAGGATGTGATATAAAATCTGCATGCCGAAATGAGAGGTTCCAATCTCATAAAGATCCGGAAAAGCAAGACAAAAACTGAGATCAATGCTGTTTTTATCTTTTCGTATCGTGTTGATTTCACATCCGAGATATCGACTCGGCTTTTCAACAAACGGAAGGATTTCTTGAATGTTTTTATAACTCATGTTATTAATTAATGTAGTTTTTTCGCCTTCATTATAAAGGAAATCTGTTAAGATGCCAGAATTCTATTTATTTAACAATAAAAATATTTTTAAAGTTTTTTTATTCTCAACCATATTCTTTTCTCTTTTATCCACTTTTTTTCATCAATGGGCGTTTGCTGAATATCCTCGCCAAAATGCTGTTGTTCAAGCTGTCAGCAAAGTCAGCCCTGCAGTTGTAAACATAAGTTCGAAATATGAAGTGGTAGAAAACGTTAATCCTTTTTCCGCATATGGAATTAATCCAAGACTTGATTCTTTTTTTAGGGATTTTTTCGACCATGGATATAAACAAAGAAAAAAAAGAAGTAGTCTTGGTTCCGGTGTTATTATTGATGGAAACAGGGGCTTTATTCTTACCAATGCGCATGTAATAGAAGAGGTTGGGACCATTACCGTGACATTGAAAGATGAACGAGAGTATAAGGCAAGGGTTGTGGGGGCAGACCCCGATTCCGACCTCGCTGTTCTGGAAATCTCATCTGAACATCCTCTACCCGCTGTTGATATGGGAAACTCGAATGATGTGATGATAGGAGAAACTGTTATAGCCATAGGAAACCCCTTCGGTTTTTCAAATACGGTTACAACCGGTGTAATCAGTGCCACCAATCGCAGCATCCGGACCGACAACCGGGTATATTATAATTTTATTCAGACAGATGCATCTATCAACCCGGGTAACAGTGGTGGACCGCTGCTTAACATCAATGGTGAGCTTATCGGTATTAACACCGCTATTTATGCCAAGGCACAGGGCATAGGTTTTGCCATTCCCATTAACAGGGCATCAAGGATCGTATCAGACTTAATCAAATACGGTGAGGTTATACATGCATGGGTCGGCATAGTGGTCCAAAACATAGATGTCAGGCTTGCACACTATCTCAAACTTTCGGATAAAAAGGGGGTTTTTGTAAAAGGAATCGAACATCAAAGTCCGGCGGAAAAGGCCGGCATTGAAGAAGGAGATATTATTCTTGCCATCAATAACAATAAACTTCTTTCCACCTCTGATTACGAGGCTGCAATTAGAAATCTGTCCGCAGGTGACGCCATCAACACCTCTGTCTTCAGGAATAATAAAACCATGGTCTTTCCGGTTAAAACATCCGCTTATCCCCTTGATAAAGCGCTTCCGCTGGCTTATAGCCTTTATGGTGTAAAGGTAAAAAAACATTCAATCGGCGTTGTTATAAAAGAGATTGACAGAAAGTCTTACCTGTACAAAATTGGAGCTGAGCCGGGCGATATCATCAGGCAGATAAATGAGATCGCGATAACCGGTTTGGATGATTTTAAAAAAGCTGTTATTAAATACCGGCTGGAACAATCAGCTGTAATTCTTCTGCAGCGCGGTGGAAGAGGTTATTATATAACGGTGAGGTTTTAGGTTGTTATATGATTAAACGAAAAAAGATATTCGATGTTTTAAATGCAGACGATCCAACAAACTGTGTATTGATTAAAGGCTGGGTGAGAACTCGGCGAGATTCAAAGGACTTCTCTTTTATTGAATTAAATGACGGCTCCTGCTTGAAAAACATACAAATCATCGTTGATAATACAATCAACAATTACGGTGAAATATCAAAACTCTCAACCGGTTCAGCCGTTTCTGTTAAAGGAAAAGTTGTTGAATCCCAGGGCAAGGGGCAAAGGTGGGAAGTCCGGGCGGAAACAATGGATGTTATCAGCACAGCACCTGAATCATTTCCCCTCCAAAAAAAACGTCATTCTGATGAATATCTCAGAACCATCGCCCATTTAAGGCCAAGAACCAATAAATACGGCGCTGTTTTCAGAATACGGTCTGAGGTCTCTTATGCCGTACACCGCTTTTTCAGAAACCGTGGTTTTAGTTATATCCACACACCTGTTTTAACCGGTTCCGACTGCGAAGGAGCGGGTGATTTGTTCAGGGTTACGACGCTAAACCTTGAAGCACCGCCTGTTGCCAAAGGAAAAATAGATTATACAAAAGATTTTTTTGGCAAAGAAGCAAACCTTACTGTTTCCGGTCAGCTTTCCGCTGAGATGTTCGCCCTGTCGCTTGGCGATGTTTATACCTTTGGACCAACCTTCAGGGCAGAAAACTCCAACACATCAAGGCATGTTTCAGAATTCTGGATGATTGAACCGGAAATGGCATTTTGCGATCTGGAAGAAAATATATCCTTTGCCGAAGCGCTTTTAAAGTATATGATAAACCATGTTAAGGACAATTGCGGGGATGATCTCAACCTCTTCGCAAATTTTGTCGATAAAACCCTTGATGAAACGCTTGATAATATTCTTTCTTCTGATTTTGAAAGGCTGCAATATATAGACGCAATCGACCTCCTTGAACGCTCGGGAAAAAAGTTTGAATACGCCCCCGCATTCGGCAATGATCTCCAGACTGAACATGAACGGTATCTTACTGAAAAATATTTTAAAAAACCGGTGGTTATTTTCAATTATCCCAAAGATATCAAACCATTTTATATGCGCCTCAACGATGACAACAAAACCGTTGCAGCCATGGATGTTCTGGTGCCGAGGATTGGTGAAATCATCGGAGGGAGTCAGCGTGAAGAGCGCCTCGATATGCTGGAAAAGAGAATGGATGAAATGGGCTTGTTAAAAGATAATTACTGGTGGTACCTTGATTCACGAAGGTTCGGATCGGTGCCCCATAGTGGGTTCGGTCTTGGGTTTGAGCGGTTTATGATGCTTGTTACAGGTGTTTCAAATATAAGGGATGTAATTCCCTTCCCAAGAACCCCGAACAATCTTGATTTTTAAAACGATTCTATCAAATTTAATTCCGACATGTCTCAAAAACCGACAAATAAAACTCTAAGTAGCATGCTTGAAGCTTCGCTTGATACCATCGTAACAATAGCTTCGGATAATAAAGTTGTTTATATCAACCATAAAGACCCTGGATTTCCTCTCCAAAAAGAAAAAAAGAAAAATATACTTGATATGCTTTTACCTGAATACAGGGAACAACATTCTAAAATGATTATAAAAGTTTTGAATTCAGGCCTTGAAAAGAGTTTTGAATATCCCGGTCTTGACAATTCCTGGTGGTCAACAAGAATCATACCTTTAAAAAACAGGAAAAAAGTTGAAAATGTGATGATTGTTTTCACGGATATTTCCAAACAAAAACAATATAGCTCTATTCAAAGACAGTCACACAAACTTGAAGCTGTAGGTTCTCTTGCAACAGGCATTGCCCATGATTTTAATAATATTCTGTGGATAATCGAAGGAAATGCCGAACTGGCATCAGCCGGCATTAAACCAGGAGATCCTTCCGGATATCATGTGGAACAGGTGACAAAAGCATGCATGCGAGCGAAAGACCTTGTTATGCAGATAATAAATTTTTCCAGAAGTCCGAAACAAAGTAAGGCTCCGCTTAAATTAAACATTGTTGTTAAAGAATTTATTAGTTTTTTAAGATCATCCATATCCTCAACAATAAAGATCCAGAGTAATTTTTCATCTGAAAACGATTTAATATTTGCAGACATTGCACAGATTAACCAGCTCCTTATTAATATATGCACTAACGCTGTTCAGGCTATGGGTAAAAAAAGGGGGGACCTTGAAATAAGCATTGTTGATATAACAATATCTCCAGAAGACACCAGTATTTATAAAAAACTTGATGGAGGTAAATATGTTGTCTTAAGTGTGAACGATACAGGTAACGGAATAAAACCTGAAATAGTCGATCAGATTTTTGAACCTTATTTTACAACAAAAAGGAAGGCATCTTTCTCCGGTATGGGGCTCACCATTGCAAAAGATATTGCAGAAAACCATAATGGAAGTATTACTGTTCAAAGTGAGCCTGGAAAAGGATCGATTTTCCATATATTTTTTCCTTGTTTGGAAAC
>JAFDJC010000169.1 GCA_019307665.1 Deltaproteobacteria bacterium
CTACAGGCAAAATAGATAGAACAGATGTGGCAATTCTTGCCAGACACGGCAGAAAGCATCAGCTGAACCCCACCCAGGTCAATTACCGGGCAAACATTCATGCACTAAAAGATATCGGATGTACACACATTCTGGCGACAACCGCCTGCGGCAGCCTCAAAGAAGAGATCGGGCGGGGAGACTTTGTCCTGCTTGATCAGTTTATTGATTTTACACGTCATAGAAAAACAACTTTTTTCGACTCATTTGAAAATGGTGCCAAACATACTTCCATGGCAGACCCCTTTGATGAAAGGCTGAGAAATCTATTTTATGAAGCATCGGTTGAACTCAACCTCAACGTTCACAGGAAAGGCACGGTTGTGACCATTGAAGGCCCACGGTTTTCAACCAGAGCAGAGTCCAAAATGTATAGGACCTGGGGCGCAGATGTAATCAATATGTCAATTGCTCCTGAAGCGATTCTCGCAAACGAGGCAGGAATACCTTACGCGGCAGTTGCCATGTCAACAGATTACGACTGCTGGAAAGAAGACGAGGCGCCTGTTACCTGGAATGAAATTCTTGAAGTTTTTAATAGAAATGCTGATAATGTGATAAAGCTTCTTGTAAATGTTATTTCAAAAATAGAATAAGGATATTGCTGCCATGAATAGAATCAAAGAAAGCATAAGAACTGTTCCCGACTGGCCGATACAAGGTGTGATGTTTAGAGATATAACAACCCTGCTTCAGGACCCTGATGTTTTCAGAGAGTCCTGTGATGTTCTTTATAACCGCTATAAAGATATGCAAATCGATAAAATTGTCGGTATAGATGCCAGAGGATTTGTATTCGGAGCGGTTCTTGCGTACAAGCTGAACATCGGATTTGTGCCTGTAAGAAAAAAAGGAAAGCTTCCGTATAAAACAATTAATGCGTCATATACACTGGAATATGGTGAGAATGTTGTTGAAATGCATGAAGACAGCATTGCAAAAGGTGAAAAAGTCATCATAGTAGACGATCTTATCGCAACCGGCGGAACCATAGCAGCTGCTGTGGAGCTTGTGGAAAAACTCGAAGGAGAAATACTGGAACTTGCCTGTATAATCGAACTTCCCGACCTTAAGGGCAGGGAAAAAATTAAAAACTACAAACTGTTCAGTATGGTCGAGTTTGAAGGGGATTAAGCTGAATCATCGACCTCTTTTTATTGTTTACGACTGTGCATAGCTGTGAAGACCTGGAAGATAATTGACTCCGAAATAGGTAAACAAGACAGCTGTAAACCCTATAATGGAAAGCCATGCTATTCGCCTGCCGTGCCACCCCCGCATCATTCTCGCATGGAGCAGAGTTGCGTAAATGAACCAGGTGATAAGTGACCATGTCTCTTTTGGGTCCCATGACCAGTAACTTCCCCATGCAGAATTAGCCCATACGGAACCGGTTATTATACCAATGGTTAGAAAAAGAAAACCGAACATTACCATTTGATGGGTAAGTTCTTCCAGAATATTGTGGGAAGGGAAGAATGAGGGGGTGTCTTTTCCGCCTCCGCTATTTTGCTGACTGGCAAGATATAAAATACTTATCCCAAAAGCGATGGCAAAGCCTGCATAACCCAGGAAGCAGGTGACAACATGCGCAATGAGCCAGTTGCTTTTTAGAGCCGGAATAAGCGGTTGAATGTGGTTGCTGACTCCCGGGGCAAGTGAAGCATATGCCATGGCAAGAAAAGCAATAGGCGCTGCAAACGTGCCAATGGCCGGATTTTGATATTTTTTTTCATAAATCATATGGATACAGCCCAGGGTAAATGAAAAAAAGACGAGCGATTCGTACATGTTTGACAGGGGGGCGTGACCGATACCGAGCCTGTAAGACTCTATCCACCTCATAACAATACCGGCAGCATTAAACAAGACAGCGATTAAAGTAATCCACCATGCCAGTCTGGCGGGCAATTTTTTTTTAAAAACAGAAGCCGAGACATATAAAACAGCGGCAAAACCGAATACAAATGTTGTAATTGACAATAATAACGAACTGTTCATTTTTCACCTCAAAACGTTTCTTCTAAAAAACGCCTATGTATGGTTTGCTAAACCTTCCAGCTTTTCGGCTATTTTCTTAATTTTGTTTTCCATAGCAAACTTGTTTTTATTTGAAGTCCCTGTCACAGTAACTGAAGTCTTTTTTTTGTGCTCTTCTATTTCTATGCAAATTCTCTGGTGAGACATGAAAAAAGTTATAATGCATCCAATGATCATCATGATAAACCCGGAGTAGACGATCCATACGCCTGGGTCTTTTGTTACTTGAAGGCCCGTATAATATTGTTCAGCAGGTTTTTTTTCCGGAACAAAATTTTCATGAACATGACCAGCGACTGAAATCACTATCTTTCCGCCTCGCATCCTGTCAAAATTAGGAAATTTGAGCGGCAGGAGTACTTTCACAGGGGGGGCATTTTCAGGTGAATAAGTGCCCAACAAGGCTTCACCAATGTTATGTCCGCTGAATTCTGCAGATTGTTTGTGTTCGTTTATTATAAATTTGCCCAACCCTTCAGGCATGTCGATGGTTTTACCTATTTTAGTCTTTTTACTGTATTCCATTCCCGATTCAGCGTTTTTAAAATTGAGAACGATGGCTTCAGAATCTTTTTCGAAAAATGACATATGCGTTTCTGAATTATTCTTGGGGGGTGCCAATTTGCCATAACTTGATTGGAAGATATTGATTCCTTTATAACGTAGGGGATCATTTACAATAATATCTTTTTTTAAAATTGCTTTTCCTTCTTCCAGAATCGTAAGACTCGACCTGTATTCTTTTGGCGCGCCATTTTCATAAAGAGTAACATCAAAGTCGTCGCAGCGGATTTCAAAATTGAGTGACAGTTCTCTTGCGCTGTTTCTCAAATGAACCTTGCTTACAGTTTCACCTTCAGGAATATTGACAAAAGCGTTGAAACCGAAAAAAGAACCCATCAGGCTTCCTGCCAGCAGGAAAATGACGCTAAGGTGAACGATATAGACCCCGATTCTTGTCCAGCGATGCTTTTCCGCAAAGAGGCATGCGCCCTTGTCAGTTTCTTCCACACTCGTAAATCCGAAAGCTTTTGAAATTATGGGCAGGAAAATATTTTTTAACTGATCGGTAGTACTGTGAGCATTAAATTTTTCCTTTTTGGTCAGTTTTCTGAACCTTTCAACATTAAATTTCGGAGTTTTAACAAATATTGTTTTCCATACCGAAGAGAGTCGGTCTGTGGAGCATGCGACGATATTTATGCCGAGCATGAGTATCAGAAACTGGAACCACAATGAATGGTACATATCAAAAATATTGAACTTATTAAAAATGTTGAAAAGAAATTCACCATATTCGTGAAAATAGGCTGCCTGACTTTTATTTTGGGGTACAACCGTGCCGATAACGGATGTTGCAGCAAGGGATAGCAGAAGCACTACTGTAAGGCGCACAGAAATAAAAAAATTCCATAAAGTGTTAGACGATTTCAAGTTTTGCCTCCTGTTAAAATTTCTAAAAAAGCAGGTCTGTTACCCCATATATATCGACAGCGCATCATTTCTCGCATTCGAATGCTGAATAATAACACTTATCAAATCTCCGGGTTTAAGGTTCATTCCGCTGGACTGAGCCAGTCCGCATTCAAGCATATATTCCGTTAGCATAACAAGATAGTTATCCCTTCTGCTGTCGATAACAACTGCATCTTCCTTTTTTCCGATTTTATTTTCAAGATATTTTAATATCCAGTACCGGTGACGCATGAACTGAAGCTTTGCAACATTTTGGAGCGTCTGTTCAAGAGAATGGATTATCCGGGAGATGTCGGTTCCGGGATATGGGTTTTCCAGGCCCAATACAGCACGAATCTGTCTCTGGGTTGTCAGGTCAAAATATTTCCTTATGGGCGAGGTTGATGTGACATAGGCTTCAAGTCCAAGGCCGGAATGATGTTCAGGTCCGAGACCGATTGCTCCGCGGCTTAAATGCTTACGCTGCAGGCAGTTTTGAAAAAGCGTTCCCGGACCGTTTTTAATAAGTCTGTTTTTTGGTGCAGGCTGTGATCTGAAGATTGCCGGCATATTATTTTCATTCAAAAACCTGGCCATCAACCAGTTGGCCATTATCATCAGCTCAGAAACGAGAATCCTGGCCGGGCTTTCCCGGTCAATTCTCTTGATCATGATGACTTCTTTATCTTTTACTGTTACATTAACTTCAGGCAAAGTAATTTGTAGGGCGCCTGATCCGAGTCTTTTCTTTCGGAAATTTATAGCGATTTCCAAAAGGGCTTTAATCTCCTCATTACGATCAATAAGCTCGTCAACTTCACTATAGGTGAGTTGATTTTTAACACAGATAACACTTGGAACTATTTCATAATTTTCAATTTCAGCAAATCGGTTCAGTTTAATGAAAACGGTAATTGCAGGCCGCTTTTCTCCTGCTTTGAGGCTGCAGATATTTTCCGATAAATTCATTGGAAGCATCGGTATTTTTTTGTCCGGCATGTATATCGAACTGCCCCTGTTGAATGCCGCCTGGTCTATTGAATCTCCCTTTTTAACAAAATGTCCGACATCAGAGATGTGAATTCCCAGGCGATAATGATTACCTTCCTTTTCAATACTTAAGGCATCATCAAAGTCTATGGTAGATTTTCCATCAATCGTCATAAGGGGAAGTTCTGTAAGGTTTTGGCGATCATTGTTCAAGGCGACAGGTTTAGCATCAAAGGCAATCCTGTCCGACAGCTCAACTGTTTTTTGTGAAAAGTCTCTGGGAATATCCAGCCTTAGAAGATCTATATTTTCATTTCTATCCCACTCGCCAAGTTTGGAGATAAGTTCAAAAAGCTTGCCGCCTGTTTTCAATCCCGCCCTTGCAAGCATGGCTTTACCGACTTCAAAGTGCGGACTTTCTTTTTCAAAAAGGTAAAACGATTTTAAAATTTCTAAATAATCTTTAATTTCTCCTGTTTCTCCTGGTACTTTTGGAAGTTCATCATCTGCAAGCACTTTTTTCAGCCAGTCTCCTCCGCATTTAGTCATCCGGCTTTTACGTTCTTCTTCTTCAGCCTTCGCAATAATATCCTCAACCTGATTTTCTGAATAGGGGAGGAATCGATTGACATCAAATTTAAAATAGGTTTTGTTTTTGAAAAATCCTCTCATTACAGCAGACAAGTGATCAGATGTGACAGGAGATTTGAAACAGAAAGTAGCCATGGTGTCCAGGTCAATCCAATCATGCTCGGAATTCAAAATTTCCCACAGGCCTTTGATATCGATGTCAACTGCCAGGGTTTTGCGATAAGCAGATATCTCCTTCAGCGCTCTAACCAGTTTTTCCCTGTTTTCTGAGATGTTGAGCCTTGTATCGGATTTGTAAGCCAGGCGTGCGATCGAGATGTTAACTTCGCGGTTTGTTTCAGTCAGCAGACGAAGGCGGTGTTTTTTTATTTCCATCACAACAGCGCAGATGATTTTCCGGCTGTCTATATATTCTACGATATTTCCTGGTTCCATGAAGTCGGACAATAACAGCAGGTACTTTTAAAGGCTAAGAGTATAAGGCATTATGAAATATCATTATCTTCTATTTTTTCCTGTTTGTCAGCTTCGGATGTGGCCTTTTTGAAATTTTTTATTCCCTTGCCAATGCCTGATCCGATTTCAGGAAGCTTGCCTGCACCAAAAATGATTAAAATGATTACAAGAATTATAATAAGTTCTGGCATTCCTATACCAAACATGGGTTCCCCCTTTATTTTCCGGATATCTTAATGCGATCTGTTTACAGTATATAACACCCGCCTCAATATGTGTCAATCAATGTTTAACCTGGACTTTCTCCAAATTGTTTTCATTATAGAGGCTTAACTGAGTGTATACAATACCGGGGTAGGATCAGTAACCTGATTCACCAGTACATTATTATTAAAAAGGCCGTGTTTTGGAAAGAGCACGGTCTTTTTGCTTTTGCGCTGCCAATCCATTTCCTGAAGCTTTATATTGAATAAATATGCCGGGCGAACTTAAAAAAGGACTTGAGATTTTTTTTCTGGTTGATATAAATTTTAATTACAGGCGAGTTTTAAGTTAATCCGATTACTAAAGACACAGGGGAGAACGATGAAAAGGATATTTTTTAATACAGCGTTATGGTTGTCTTTTATGTTGATATTGAGCGGCGTTGTATTTTCTGCTGAAAGTAAAGGCTTTAAACATCTTTTAAAGTTAGCCCAACAAGGAGATGTTGAAGCTCAGATCAGCCTGGCACGTATGTATGATACAGGCGATGGTGTGGTCCAGGACTATATTGAAGCGTTGAAATGGTACAGAATGGCTGCTGAGCATGGAAATGTCGACATTCAGTTTTTAGTAGGCAAGATTTACTATTCAGGAAGAGTTGTTCAACAGAATTATACTGAAGCGTTGAAATGGTATAAAATGGCTGCTGAACAGGGGCATGCCGAAGCTCAGTATGAACTGGGTATTATGTGCGGAAAGGGCGAAGGCATCACCCGAAACTATTATGAAACCATAAAGTGGGTTAAAAAGGCTGCTGAACAAGGGCATGCCGCCGCACAGGCTAATTTAGGCGATATGTATGTCAAGGCGCAAGGCACAGCGCAAAATTTTAAGAAAGCTTATGTCTGGTATGGTCTGGCAGCTGAGCAGGGCAATAACAATGCGAAACACAATATGTCGGTTGTTGAACCTAAAATGACTTCCAGCCAGATTGCTGAAGCAAAAAAAGAAATTGCGATGATATTGGAAAAGACACAAAAAAAATAAAATGTATAAATTCGTATTTGATCTGGCAATTTGAAAAAACCGGTTTTAACATCCTCCACATTCCAAACCGCAACGCCTTGTATGAGCTTATCATAGTGCTCTTGGTTCATTATGCGATTACCTATTAACAAACATCGATAACTTAAAAGACCATTCCCATATTCTGTCAAATGGTTCCGGCTTTATACAGACATATTTGATTTCAGACTTTCTGTATAGTTTAGCTTGTGATCGATCTGCCCATGGATAAATTGTCTAATTTTTTCTTTAACTGCCGGAGAAATATTAGCAAA
>JAFDJC010000385.1 GCA_019307665.1 Deltaproteobacteria bacterium
AATGCGGTAATGAAACATTTATTAAAGAGAGCGATATCCTGGATGTATGGTTCGATTCCGGTGTGAGTCATGCTGCTGTACTTGAAAAACGTCCGAATTTAAAATGGCCCGCCGATCTCTATCTGGAAGGAAGTGATCAGCACAGGGGGTGGTTTCACAGCTCATTGTTGACAGCCGTGGGTACAAGGGGGCGTGCGCCATATGAGTCCGTTTTGACCCACGGATTTGTTGTCGATGCGAACGGCAAAAAGATGTCCAAGTCACTTGGAAATGTTGTTGCACCCGAGAAAGTTATCAAAAAACACGGATCGGAAATTCTCCGACTCTGGGTCGCTGCTTCGGATTACAGGGATGATATCCGCATTTCTGAAAATATCTTAAAACAGTTGAGCGATGCGTACAGGAGAATAAGAAATACAAGCAGGTTCATGCTTGGCAATCTTAATGATTTTGATCCTGAAAAGGATGCTGTTCCCTATGAATCTATGCCGGAAATTGACAGGTTTGCCCTGCACATTCTTCAGAAGTTGATCGAGAAGGCCCTTAAAGCTTACAAAACCTTTGAATTTCATATTGTTTACCACGCTCTTTACAACTACTGCATCGTTGATCTCTCCGCGTTTTATCTGGATATTCTCAAGGACAGGCTCTATACATCACCTCCGGATTCAGCGGAAAGAAGAAGCGCCCAGACCGTCATACAAATGCAGCTTGACGCCATTGCAAGACTCATGGCGCCGATACTTGCCTTCACTGCTGAAGAAATCTGGAATTTCATGCCCATTCGGAAGGGGAAAAAAGCAAGTATTCATCTTGCTTCCCTGCCAAAAGTAAATTCTGCATGGAAAGATGAAAAACTGGGGAAAAAATGGAACCGTCTCCTTGAATTGCGCGGTGAGGTAACTAAGGCCCTTGAAGAAGCCAGAGTTAAAAAACTTATCGGGCATTCCCTTGATGCGGCCGTTCACATCCATACAACTGATAATCTGTGGGATGAGCTTTATCCGTATGAAGATGACCTGGAAACCATATTTATTGTTTCCAAGGCTTCTATGAAGAAAGGTGAGAAACCTGCCGGAGCCTTTGAAAGTAATGTTATCGATGGTTTGTCGATTCTGATTGAACCTGCAACTGGTGAAAAGTGTGATCGGTGCTGGAAACATGACACTTCGGTTGGTACAGATACTGAGCACTCTGCGATTTGCAGTCGATGTCATGATGCCATTAGTTAAGATCCGGGCCTTAAGGACCCGCTTTGCATTAACCCTGAAAGGGTTTACAATCAAAATTTTAAATCTGACTTGGCCCAAAGAACCAGTTTTCTATGTTTAATAAAATCATGTAATCTACGCCGCAATAATATATGTTTTTGTCAAAAATTGATGCCAAATACCGAAAGCTTGCCTGCGTTGCTGGCTTAATAATTATTATAGACCAGATAACAAAGGCCGTAATCTTAAGCTTCATTCCTCTTTACCGATCCATTGCTGTTGTTCCGGGATTTTTCAGTCTCACTCATATTCAAAACCCCGGCGGAGCTTTTGGGTTTATGTCGAATCAAAGCTCGAGTTTACTTAACATAATTTTTCTTTTTGTTGTATCATTAGCCATATGTCTGGTTCTCTATTTCTATATAAATACACCGAAGAAATATAACCTACTTGCAACCGGGTTTGCTTTGATTTTCGGAGGCGCCATAGGCAATATGATCGATAGAATCCGATTCGGAAAAGTTGTTGACTTCCTTGATTTTTACATCGGAAATTTTCACTGGCCAGCTTTCAATGTCGCCGACAGTGCTATCTCTGTTGGAATTGTTATTTTTTTATTTCATCTTCTCTTTAAGAAGATGCCTGAGTAAAGGCGGTTGAATGCATCCTGTCCTATTAAAATTTGGTAAATTGACGATCCATTCATATGGTTTTTTTATCGCCACAGGTTTTATCATAGGAATTTTACTTGCAAAACTTGAGGCGAAAAGATTAGGGGAAGATCAGGAACAAATCATGGATCTTTGTTTTTATATCCTGATAGCTTCCATTCTAGGCGCTCGTCTGTTCTATGTTTTTACAAGCCATAAAATGTTTCTTTCGGACCCGCTTGAAATATTAAGGATATGGAACGGCGGTCTCGTTTTTTACGGTGGATTTATCGGTGCTCTGGTGACTGCCGTTGTATATATTAAGAAGAAGAAAATATCTCCCTGGAAAACCGTTGATATTTTGACACCCTCCCTTGCCCTGGGCTATTGTATCGCCAGGCTGGGCTGCTTTTCTGCCGGGTGTTGCTATGGCAAGGATAGTGATCTGCCTTGGGCCGTAACCTTTACAAACCCTGATTCCCTTGCTCCCCTCGGCATACCGCTTCATCCTACACAGCTTTATTCTTCTTTAATTAACCTGCTTATCTTTAGTTTTCTCTGGTTT
>JAFDJC010000170.1 GCA_019307665.1 Deltaproteobacteria bacterium
CTACAGAAGAAATACCAAGCCCGCTTTTTCAGCAAAAAAAAATTTTTATCACCGCAGAAAAGTTTGTCGTTTCTGTGCTGACACCAGCCTTGAGATCAATTATAAAGATCCGAGGAATTTAAAATATTTTATAACCGAAAGAGGCAAAATTATCCCGAGGAGAATATCAGGAACTTGTGCAAAGCATCAACGTTCACTGACTGTGGCGATAAAACGGGCCAGAACCATCGCTTTTCTTCCATATGTCGGAACAGTCAATAGATAGCTTTCCCGAACAGGTCCAAAGGAGAAAAGGGGCGTGCCTCAGTCTGAACAAAGAGATGCATCAAGAAATATCACCAGGGATATAATTAGGGGAATAGCGGTGACATGCCTGATATTCGGCATATCAGGCTACCTGCCGATTATCGGCTTTTTCTGCGCCTTACTGCTGCCCCTGCCGATCCTGTTTTACCGCTCAAAAATCGGGCGACAAAAAGCAATGATCATACCGGTTGTGACCATGGTCATCATGGGCGTCGGTTTTGGAGGCATATCACCGGACATTCTGTTTTTTTTCGGTCTTCTCCTGTTGGGTTTTGTGCTGGGTGAATGCTTTGAACTTAACCTGTCAATAGAAAAAACAATCCTGTATTCTGCAGGGTCGGTTCTTGTTGCAGTCGGTTTTTGCCTGTTCTTTTACAGTAATACGTCGCATGGCGGAATTGTCAGCCTGTTGTCGGAATATGTTGGAAAAAACCTGAAACTGACGCTTGCCCTTTACGAGGACATGGGGATGCCTGAAGAAAATATTCTTCTTATCTCAAACTCCCTGGACACTATCGGATATGTGCTGGTTCGCATTATTCCAGCTATGGCTGCAGCTTTAACCCTTTTTGTAGCATGGACAAGCATTCTGCTGGCAGGCCCGATAATGAAAAGTAAGCATCTGTTTTATCCGGATTTTGGTTCACTTAAACACTGGAAGGCGCCGGAACCGACCGTATGGTTTGTTATAGGATCCGGCCTGGCGCTTATTTTTCCTTTTCAGTTGTTAAAAATTATGGGCCTTAACTGCTTGATTGTGTTAATGACCATCTATTTTTTTCAGGGTATAGCGATTGTATCATTCTATTTTGAAAAAAAACGTTTTCCAAGGCTGTTGAAAATATTCATTTACAGTATTATCGCGATGCAGCAGATGATACTTCTTTTGGTGGTAGGATTGGGTTTTTTCGATATGTGGCTAAATTTCAGGAAGCTCGACATTAACAACAGCTGACAAAAAACAGATTGAATGTGATAATAAACTTTATTTTTTCATAAGCGGAGGTTTGACCAATGAAATTGATATTGAAAGAAACAATAGAAACCTTGGGGATCATCGGTTCCGAAGTTGAAGTCGCGGACGGCTACGCCCGAAACTACCTTCTTCCGCAGGGGAAAGCCATACTCGACACGCCCCAGAACCGGAAATCCCTGGAGCAGGAAAAAGCCAAGTTTGATCTTCAGATTGCAAAAGAGAAAAAAATCGCAGAAGCAATGGCTGAAAAGCTTCAAGGCGTATCCTGCACTATTGCCGCCAAGGTCGGTGAAGAAGATCGTCTCTATGGTTCCGTCACGATCCATGACATCATTGAGGAACTGTCAAAACAAAACATTGAAGTTGAAAAACGCATGGTCCTTCTAACAGAGCCGATCAAAGAACTCGGCACATTTAATGTTCCGATACGTGTTTATAAAGAGGTTGAACCGGAAATTACGGTAAATGTAGTCGCAGAATAACGGACCCGGTAAATTCCAGATGGCGCTTTCAAATTCGAGCTTAAAAAAATTGCGGCAAATTGTCGGCAAGGAACACTGTACAATCGAAAAAGAAGAGCTCGTCTGCTATTCCTACGATGCTACCGGCAAGATGTATCTTCCTGATGCAGTCATATTCCCTGAAAGCAGCGATGATATTTCAGCTATCCTGAAACTTGCAAATAAAGAACGATTTTTTGTGATTCCCCGTGGAGCCGGCTCCGGAATGACTGGCGGCTCTCTTCCCGTTCAGGGCGGCATCGTCCTTGTTATGAAACGGCTTAATCGCATTCTTGAAATTGACAGGGATAATCTTATCGCCCGGGTTCAACCCGGGGTTGTTACAGGGCATTTCCATGAGGCTGTTGAAAAAGAGTCTCTTTTTTATCCGCCTGATCCGGCAAGTTCCGATTTTTCCACTTTAGGAGGTAACCTGGCAGAATGTGCCGGCGGGCCTCGCGCAGTAAAATATGGTGTTACAAGGGATTATGTACTCGGCCTTGAAGCTGTATTACCCACAGGCGATATCATCAAAACAGGCGTTAAAACTGTAAAGGGCGTCGTCGGGTATGATCTGACAAGGCTTTTGGTAGGTTCGGAAGGTACACTAGGTATTATTACCGATATGACTCTGCGCCTGCTTCCTCTTCCGGAATCCGTCAGTACGATTACCGTTATTTTTGATAAGATGGAGGCGGCCGCACAAACCGTTTCAGAAATAATAAGGCAAGGAATCATCCCGAGAACAATCGAATATATGGACAATGCTTCGATCAGATGCACGGAAAGCTATCTTAAAATCGGTTTGCCTGTTGATGCCGGCGCCATGCTGATCATTGAAGTGGATGGGAAGGAAAACGAAACAGCCACAGAAATAGAAGTGTTAAAATCCCTGTGCATGCATAAAGGCGCCCGTGATGTTAAAATGGCGGAAACCAATGCAGAGAGAGATGATCTTTGGAAGGCGAGAAAAGCGATTTCTCCTGCACTTTACAAATACGCGCCCGATAAGATCAATGAAGATATTGTCGTTCCCAGGAGCAGAATTCCCGACATGGTCGTAAAAATTGCCGAGTTAAGAGAACGATCAGGCCTTACCATGGCAACTTTTGGTCATGCGGGTGACGGAAACATTCACTTTAATGTTATGCTCGACAAAAAAAACAGGGATGAACTTCAAAAGGCTGAAGCAGCTGTTTTGGAAGTTTTTGAATACACCCTTGAATTGGGCGGAACAATTTCCGGAGAACATGGGATCGGCATAACAAAATCGTCTTATATAAAAAAAGAAATAGGGGAGACGGAACTCTTCCTGATGAAACAGATAAAAAAAGTTTTTGACCCTAATGGTATTTTAAACCCCGGGAAGCTATTTCCAGCCGAGTAAAACTATCCGAATAAAATCAGTTGTCGTCAGCCTTATTGCAGTTTGCCCACAATGCCCTCGTCGTAAGAGAGCATATCTTCAAGTATTTCCATGCGGACATTATTTTCGCGTTCAATTGCACATCGAAGACTCAGTATGCAAAATTTTTTGCATATGGCATCTTCAATATTAAAGTTGCCAAAACATCCAAGATGCTCTTTAGAAATAGTCTTTTTCTTTAAAAGTTTATTCATGTTCTATTTTAACTCCAGCAAAGAAATCATTTGTGAGTGAATATGTCCATTTGTTGCAAGAATTTCATCTTTGTCTATCAGAAATGGATTGTTTGAAAAATCGGTTATGGTGGCGCCGGCTTCTCTCGCTATCAATTCTCCGGCTGCGGTATCCCATGACTTCAGGTTTTGTTCCCAGAATCCGTCAAACCGCCCGCAGGCCACATAACAAAGGTCTAAGGCGGCTGATCCGAGTCTTCTGATGCCCCTTGATGCAGTCAGGCAGCTTTCAAAGCGTTTCATAAGCGGTTTTACAATGTTTTTCAAATTATACGGAAACCCGGTTACAAGAAGGCTTTCAGAGATATCTTCTGATTTGGAAACCTTAATTTCTCGCCCGTTAAGTTCCGCTCCTTTCCCTTTTGTTGCAGTAAAAAGTTCTCCTGTTTCAGGACTCAGCACAACGCCGACAATGGGCCGTCCTTTTTGTACATAGGCAATGGAAACAGCAAAAAAGTTTAGCTGATGCGCAAAATTAGTTGTTCCGTCAAGCGGATCTATAACCCATTTGTCATCCTGATTTCCGGCATCATGGTCTCCGCTGTTCAGCCCGCTTTCCTCGGCAAGTATGGAATGATCAGGAAATCTTGAAAGGATGGTATCAACTATGATCTTTTCAGATTCGGTATCAGCTTCAGTTACAAGATCGATAGCGCCCTTTTTTCTGATATTAATATTTCCAAGACGTGCCTTAATCGCTTTTCCGCTTTTATATGCCGCACCAATAGCAGTTCGTTTTAAAAGATCAATGTCCATGCTGCCTGCTTTTTATAATCGTTTATGCATTGTGTCAAGGCAAATCATTTTTAAAGAAAACCTCCATTTTTTGGATCAGGGGCATCAGTGTTGATTGGTCTTTTGCCGAAATCGCTGTGCCGTTGTAATGGCCGGCCAGATTTTCAGCAAACTCTTTTGGAACAAGATCTGTTTTGTTCAGAACGTTAATTAACGGGATTCTGTTCAAGTTGAGCTGTTCTATAATTTTTTCAACAGAAGCGATCTGGTCTTTAAATCGAGAATTGCTGATGTCGATAACATGGAGCAGAAGGTCTGCGCCTTCAAGTTCTTCAAGCGTTGCGCGAAAAGCGACCATCAGCTCCTTGGGAAGGTCCCTTATAAATCCCACTGTATCCGTTATAATAACCTCCGTATCTTCCGGAAACTTCAGACGCCGGCTGGATGGATCAAGAGTGGCAAAAAGACGGTTTTCAACAAAGATGCTGCTGTTTGTGAGTGAGTTTAGCAGGGTGGATTTTCCTGCATTTGTATAGCCGATAATGGAAATTACCGGCAACCCTTTTCGGTTCCTTAGTGATTTCTGCTGTTTTCTATGTTTTCGGACGGAATCCAGTGATTTCTCCAGTCGTCTGATTCGATCCCTTACACGCCTTCTGTTGATTTCAAGTTTTGTTTCTCCGGGACCGCGTCCGCCGATGCCGCCGGTAAGTCGAGACATGGCGGTGTTTTTTGTTATAAGGCGCGGAAGAAGATATTTTAGCTGTGCAAGCTCAACCTGGAGTTTGCCCTCCCTGGAGATAGCCCGGCGGGCAAATATATCCAAAATAAGTTGGGTTCTGTCGATGACTTTCAAGTCTGTCTGATTGGTTATGGATCTTATCTGTGAAGGATTCAGCTCCTGGTCGAAAATAATAATCGTTGCTCCGGTCTGGAGAGTGAGTATCGTAAGCTCTCCAAGTTTCCCCCTGCCCATTAAATATCGTGAATCGATTTTTTTTCTCTGCTGAATTATGGTGTCAAGAACATTGATGCTGCTGGATTCGGCAAGCTCTTTCAACTCTTCAAGCGACTCCACGGCCTTTTTTTTGGAGTCAGTTGTGACACTCACCAGAAGGGCGTTCTCTTTATGCCTGTCTTTTTCCGCTATCAGGGTTTCCACCCGGGCGAGTTCGGCTTCAAGGGCCTTGATTATATCAAGGCAGTCAGTATCGGGATGATTTACGTCAAACGGCGGAAGAATTATATACGGCAGGCCTTCTGATTTATCAGGCCTGATATGGCCTGTGTGGATTTCCGCAGCCTGACCGTTTTTGGATATTGTAACGACGGCGATTATATCCAGATTTAAAAGTGCAAGGTCGGTAAGGTCGTCACGCGTTAAAGCCTCGTTGTTAAGATGCGTATGGATACAGCGGAGCCCTTTCAGCCGCCCTGCGGCTGATCTGAACGAACTGATGTCCGGAATGACGATTTTTTGATTATCGCCCACAATGACATAAGCTATTCTGCCTGAACGGTCAAGAAGAAGGCCTATCTGACGACGCAGTTCAAAAGACAGTTTGGAGATTTCACGAGCAAGTTCCGGTGTGATAACCAGTTCGGGAGGGGTGCGTCTTCTGTAAAGATTTTCAAGCCGGTGTATCTGGTTAGCCTTGAGGCCGCCTGTATTTCCGTATAGCTTTTTCTTCATCCACTATCCGAAAAACTCGTAGACGCAAGATTTTCAAATCGGGTGTACTTGTCCAAAAATGTAAGATAAGCTGTTCCGGTTGGGCCATTACGCTGTTTGCCGAGGATAATTTCAGCCTTTCCCTTGTTCGCGTTATCTTCATTCTTGTTGTAAATTTCATCCCTGTATATAAAAGCAACAACGTCTGCATCCTGTTCAAGCGCGCCGGATTCTCTCAAGTCAGACAGCATCGGGCGCTTATCACTCCTCTGTTCAAGCATTCTGTTAAGCTGGGACAGGGCAACAACCGGAATGTTCAACTCTTTTGCCAGAATTTTTAAAGATCTTGATATTTCAGATATTTCAAGATCTCTTCGTTCGTTTGATACGTTGGTTCTCATAAGCTGCAGGTAGTCTATGATGATCAGGCCGAGATCCTTTTCCTTTTTAATCCGCCTGGCTTTGGCGCGAATATCCATGGGTGAAACGTTCGGGGAATCATCGATAAAGATGGGCGCATGCTGAAGGACATCTGCCGCACCGGTCAGCCTTACCCAGTCATCGTTTGAAAAAAAACCAGACCTCAGTCTGGCTGAATTTAGCCTTGCTTCCGATGTCAGCATCCTTAAAGAGAGCTGCTCCTTGGACATTTCAAGGGAAAAGACGGCAACCGGTATATTCGAGTCAACTGCAGCATTCCTGGCAATATTTAAAGCCAGTGATGTTTTACCCATTGCAGGACGGGCCGCAATGATAATGAGATCGGATTTCTGGAAACCTGATGTCAGGCTGTCAAGCATGTTAAAGCCTGAGGGCACACCGGTTAATGCTGATTTGTTTCCCTGACGTTCCTCAAGGGTGTCGATATTTGCTGAAAGCAGTTCGCTTATCGGGTGAAATGACTTGGTGACTTCATTGTCGGATATTTCGAATATAGATGTTTCTGCAAAATCTATCAGTTCGTCAGCCTTACCCTGTTCTTCATAACAGCGGTTTACGATTGTGTTTGCTTTTTCGATCAGTTTTCGAAGGGATGATTTATCACGAATAATGCGGGCATACTGTTCAACATTAGCGGCAAGTGGAACGGTATTCACTAGTTTTGCCATATATGTGGCGCCGCCGATTTGTTCGAGTTTGCCCTTTTCCCTTAAACGGTTTGTGACGGTTACAAGGTCTGCTGCCTCATGTTGGTTGAAAAGCTCAGATGCAGCCTCGAAAATAATCTGGTGGGTGGACCTGTAAAAATCTTCTGAAGA
>JAFDJC010000015.1 GCA_019307665.1 Deltaproteobacteria bacterium
GAAAGTTTCCCCGAAATTGATTGAAAAATAACTTTTTCACTTGTCAATTCGACTCAGCTCTTGACGCTACTATCATTGCTAATATTTAAACCTTGTTTTTGGGGAATGTCCTGACTTTTCAATTCCTATTTTTCAATTCCAAGCTTGTCGATTCGATAGCGGACAGAACGGAGACTCAGGTCAAGCAATTCAGCTGCCCTGTTTTTATTTCCATTGCTTAATTCCATGGCCTTTTTAATATATGCCGCTTCAATTTCTTCGAGGACGCTTTCAAGAGATACGCCGTTTGTCACTTCATCAAGATCAAACCTTTTGTTTGCTATACCTTCGATCCAGCGTCTTTTATGGATTGATATTGCAAGGCTTTCAGGGAGAATTATATTTGTAGTTGAAAGGGCCACGCTTCGTTCGATTAAATTTTCAAGCTCTCTTACATTGCCCGGGAAATCGTATTTCATTAAAAGCTCAACAGCATATGATGAAATTTTTGTTATTTCTCTATCCATTTCAGTCGCATACTTTTCGAGAAAAAACCGACATAATGCCTTAAGATCAGTTTTTCTTTCCCTTAAAGGCGGTACTTTGATTTCAATGACATTAAGGCGATAGAACAGGTCTTCCCTGAAATTTCCTGCAATGATCTCTTCTTCAAGGTTTTTATTGGTTGCTGAAATGATCCTGATATCAACCTCAACATCTTTTGTACCGCCGACCGGTTTGAAAACCCGTTCCTGTACTGCTCTGAGAAGCTTAACCTGAAGGGGAATTGAAAGTTCTCCAATCTCGTCGAGGAAGATTGTGCCTTTGTGCGCTATTTCAAAAAGTCCTTTTTTCTCATGGGTTGCCCCGGTAAAAGCGCCTTTTTTATGACCGAACAGTTCGCTTTCCATGAGATTTTCAGGGATGCCTCCGCAGTTGACGACAACAAAGGGGTTGTCCTTCCGGTTACTCTGTTCATGAATAGCGCTTGCGATAAATTCTTTACCGGTTCCGCTCTCACCAGTGACAAGAATGTTAGTTTTTGTTTTTGCAACCTGTTTAATCAATTTGTAAATCTTCATCATCTGGGGACTGTTTCCGATAAGTTTTCCAAAGTGAAGATTTTTTTTAAGCTCATCATCAAGGCGCTCTTTTTCATGTTCGATGGTTTTAAGGTTCAGCGCATTGGAAATCGTCATTTTGAGCTCATTGTTGTCAAATGGTTTTGGTACATAATCATAGGCACCCTGGTTCATGGCTTCCACAGCGTCTTTTGTTGTAGAGTAGGCGGAGATCATGATTGCAACAATTTCATGGTGAAGACTTTTGGCTTTTTTCAGCACATCTATACCGCTGGTATCTCCAAGGCGTATATCGCAAAGCAGAAGATCATAGGGGTTCTCTTCAAGCATTGACATAGCTATGGCTCCGGTTTCAGCGGTTTCCACATGGTAGCCTACTTTTGAAAGCAAGACATTTAAAAATTCGCGCATGCTCAGTTCATCATCAACCACTAGAACGCTGTGTTTGTTATCAGGTTTTTGCATAATGTAAATCCTAATACCTAAAAACTATACATCCATTGACAATCGTGGCTGCTGCTCTTCCTTTCATTTTCATACCGGCAAACGGGGTGTTGCGGGAGAAGGAAAAAAAGGCATCAGGATCAGCATCATATTCGGTTTCAGCGTCTATTATAGTGAGATCGGCTGGTTGTCCTTTTTCTATTTTATTATTAAGCCCGAGAATGCGGCCTGGGTTTTTTGACATTTTTTCAATGAGGGTTTCCATTTGTAATACACCATCCCTGACAAGCGCGAGACTGAGCGGCAATGAAGTTTCAAGGCCGATAATACCGTTGGCAGCCTTGTCGAATTCAACATCTTTTTCAAGTGTTGAGTGGGGTGCATGATCCGTTGCAATAACATCTATTGTCCCGTCTGCAAGCCCTTCTTTAATTGCTTCCACATCTTTTTGAGACCGTAATGGTGGATTCATTTTTGCATTGGTCCTGTAACCTGAAACTGTTTCATCAGTAAGCGTAAAATAATGGGGGGCGGTTTCTGCAGTGACAGGAACAGATCTGTTTTTCGCATCACGGATTGCACGAACTGATTCATGGGTGCTCACGTGGGCGATATGAAGACGAGCACTTGTTAGTTCGCAAAGGGCGATATCCCGCATGACCATAACAGATTCAGCGGCATTTGGGATTCCGGCGAGACCCATGCGGGTTGAAATCGGTCCTTCATTCATTGAACCGCCTGCTGTCAGCTCGAGGTTCTCAGAGTGCGAAATAACCAAAAGATTAAATCCTTTTGCATATTCCATGGCTCTACGCATCAGCTGGTCATTTATTACCGGTCGGCCGTCGTCCGACACAGCAATAGCACCGGCATTTTTTAAGTCGGAAAATTCCGTCAAGCTTTTGCCCGAAATGCCGTGACTAATTGCCGCAACAGGGTAGACTCGTGCGAAACCCGCTTCTTTAGCTTTCTTTATGATAAAGCTGGTTATTTCACTATTGTCGTTTACAGGGTTGGTGTTAGGCATTGAACAGACAGCTGTAAACCCACCGGCAACCGCTGCATGGCAGCCGGATTCGATTGTCTCTTTGTATTCATGCCCAGGTTCTCTTAAATGGACATGCATGTCTATAAGGCCCGGCGTGACTATTTTTCCTGAAGCGTCTATAGTATCGGTTGGAATATTTGCCGAAGTATTTGTCGGTGTTTGTGTTTTATCTGAATCAGAAGAGGGTACAACCGATTCGATTACTCCGTTTTTGATATAGATATCGAAAATTCCGTTTAGATTGCCCGGATCGATTACATGCCCGCCTTTAATCATCATCATTTCGAACCCCTCCTGCAAGGAGTAAAAAGAGCGCCATCCTGACTGCCACTCCGTTTGTTACCTGGTCTAGAATGATCGAATAAGGACCGTCCGCGACTTCTGGTGATATTTCAACGCCCCTGTTCAATGGACCGGGGTGCATTATCAGAACTTCGGGATCGGCATTGGAAAGCCTCTTTTTGTTAAGGCCGAAAACACGTGAATATTCTCTTTCTGTTGGGAAAAGAAATGACTCTTGTCGTTCTTTCTGTATTCTGAGCATCATAATGACATCAGCGCCGGATATGGCATCATCAACATCAAATGTTACATGTGCGCCAAGGTTTTTGATTCCAGGCGGAATCATTGTCGGTGGCCCTGAAACCACAACTTCTGCCCCCATTTTTATAAAACCGTTAATATTTGAGAGCGCTACCCTGCTATGGGAGATATCACCTATGATGGAGACTTTCAGGCCTTCAAGCTTCCCTTTGGCCTCCCTGACGGTCATCATATCGAGAAGCGACTGGGTCGGGTGGGCGTGCATTCCGTCACCTGCATTGATGACCGATGTTTTTACGATTTTAGACAGCATGTGAGGAGCGCCTGCAGATGAATGCCTGATCACTATTACATCAGGCTTCATGGCTTCAAGGTTTTTTGCTGTATCGAAAAGCGTTTCACCTTTAACAATGCTGCTTGTGCCTGCGGAAAAAGAAATGCTGTCCGCGCTAAGACGTTTGGCGGCGATATCAAAAGACAACCTTGTTCTTGTGCTCGGTTCATAAAAGAAAAGAATTATGGTTTTACCTCTTAATGTAGGCACTTTCTTGATGGGTCTTTCCGATATTTCTTTCATATTTTCGGCAGTATCAAGTATTGCCGTAATCTCTTCTGGAGTAAGTGAGTCCATGTCGAGAATATGTTTTCTGGTAAACAACATTTTGCGCACCTACCTATTCAAGAAGGTTTCCCAGCCTATTCCACCTGACATAATCAAGAATGGAACCGTTGTTTTCGCTGTTCCATGACCAGTATATAACAAATGCTTCTCCTTTTATATTTTTTAAATCCACAAACCCCCAGAATCTGCTGTCATGACTGTTATCGCGATTGTCGCCCATGACAAACAATGAGTTCTCGGGAACTTTTACAGGCACCATATTATCGCGCATGTTGTTAGCACGAAAAATATTTTTATTGTTGTCTGTATGAATAGCATAGCTTTTATCATCTACCCGGCTGCCGTTTACATAAACTTCTTTGTTGCGGATTTCAACAGTGTCACCTGCAATACCGACAACACGTTTAATAAAATCCTTTGATGTATCCCGCGGGTATATGAAAACCACGATATCTCCTCTTTCAGGTTCGCCAATGCTGATCAGGGTTTTTCCGACAAAGGGGATTTTTATGCCGTATTTAAACTTATTAACCAGTATATGATCTCCGATTAGAAGGGTGTTTTTCATTGAGCCTGACGGGATTTTGAATGCCTGTACAATGAAAGTCCTGATGAATAGGGCAAGTGCTATCGCCACAAGTATGGCTTCAATATTTTCACGAAGCTTGCTTTTTGTTTTGGGTGCGGAATCTGGTTTGTTGTTTGTAGAATTCAAAATTTGTTATCAACCTTTTTATTACGATTAACAATTACACCGGCAGCGTGGACTGTGGTTCTCCCAGAAAAAACGTTCCATTTAATATCGATTCTTTTAAAATATATGCTATTTCACGGGCCCTTACCATACTGGACAGCGGTACGGTGGGGACTTCTTTTCCATTGAGGGTTATTGTGCCGCTGTTCAGATCTGCATAGCTCACCTGGCCGAGGCTTTTGTTTACACCGTTCGGATAGTCATTACCATAGTCGACAATCTGTGTAAAAAGATCCGAATTTGATATGGCGGTAAACCCAGCTATTTCTTCATTTAAAAGGGGGATGGGAATTCCAAGACCAACCGCAAGGGATGTGCCGTACCCTTGAAGGCTTATACCCTTCAGCCATTTAGGGCTCATATCCTTGAGGTTGCCCGTAACACTAATCGTTCCTGCCGGTTTAATCGGGATGCCTTTTTCAGTTCTTTCCACGGAAGGGTTGTGTTGTGTCCCTTGCCATGTAACAAAGCCCTGTCCCCCGCCTAAAAAAATCCTGGTGCCGATACCGATGGTTTTATAATAGGGGTCATTAAACAGGGGGCTTAATTCTCCGGCGGAACAATAATTTGCATTCCCCGCTTTTGGTTTTAGTGTTCCCATGTATGTATATGTGGTTTTTTTAGTGAGATTGACCGCACAATTGTAATTCTGGTAGCCGTTTCTGGGGTTGCAGAGTATGGCTGAGCGAAGTGAGTCGAGGGTGATCTTCTTTTCATATTTCCTTGATGGATAACATGATGTGCCATAAGCAGTCGCTTTCAGGTGAATCTTTTTCCCGGAAAGCAGATCTTCAATGACATGGCCGCCACCGTAGTTAAATTCACCGGGCCATACCTTGTTTAACGGATCATCTTCGCATGGTTCCGTCGCTCCGATGTAACAGTCTACAGCGGCCAGGCCAGCGTATGCCTGTACATTGTTCAACCAGACTTTTGATGCCTTGATACCGGGAGTTACAGGCCCAAAATTGAGAAACGCTCCGGATGAGCACATGGGGGCGAATGTTCCGGTTGTGACGATATCTATTGTTTCGGCTGCCTCGACCGGTCCTTTTTTATCTACAATATCGATGATTTCTTCAGCGGTAACAACCACCACTTTTCCGGAACGTATTTTATCGTTAATTTCTTTATATGTCTTATTGACCTTGTGTTTACTCATTTACTATTACATCCTTTTAACATCGTTGATTTTGGATGTTATATTGTTTTTGATCCATGAACCGTCCCACCATTCAATGGGGTTTACAAAAGTGTTATGGATAAACATGCCATAATGTAAATGATCACCGCCGGCAAGCCCTGTTGTTCCTGTTCGTCCTATTGGGTCTCCCCTTGAAATCTCCTGACCTTTCTTAACGTCGATGCTGCTTAGGTGCGAATACATGCTGAAAAGACCAAATCCATGGTCTATGACAACTGTTTTACCGAAAATCCCTTCCACATCGCTGAATACGACTCTTCCGCTGTTTGCGGCAGGGACCGGTGAATGCGTAATTGATGCCAGGTCGATTCCCATGTGATATTGTTTGTCGATGATTTTACCTTTATAGCGATAGCTTCTGAAGTCAGCAAATCCTGCTTTTTTTGCTGACCCTGCAAGTCGTATAAAAGTGTCTTTCCAGTATATATTGGAGCCACTGTTGTTTCTGAGGCTGAGTATGGTGCCACAGTTTTTCTTTCTAAGCTTTTGGTTAATTTCGATAAACTTTTGAATTTTTTCCCCCGAAAAATCTATATTGAACTCAGGCATTTTCCAGTTAAGAAATTTATCTGAGATCCGGATCGAGTCTTTGGCAAACCTTTTTTTTCTAAGGTGATAATAAAAACCGGTTCGGCTATGGTTGCCTGCCCGATCTGTTGTCTGTACAAAAAGTTCAGTCTCTGTATCCTGATTGTGGGCCAAGGCGAAAAAAGCCATGAATATGTATGGATCTTTAAAGTATCCCGGGTGACCTGGAAAAAAATTACCTCCGACATTGACGCCGCTTTTTGTATCCGGTTCGGATACACGGAATATGACAAGGCCTGAACCGCCCTGATTGACATTGTGATGTCTGGTCAGGATGTCGGCACGTGGGGGTTTGGTGTCGATTATAACCTCTTTTTCAATATAGGTCAGATTTCCGCTATTCCAATCTTTCCATGAAAAATCCCTGGCGGCAATTCTTAGAATCGCTTTGCCGTCTGTTAGATCCAAAGATTTTGGCTCGATAGATATTGAAAAAGATGTGGAAAAAAGATCGCCGCCACCGGTTATCCCTTTTGAGGGAAATTGCTTATCAATGAGGACTTTTTCTTTGCCGTCTTTAAGGATACCGGCCCAGATGCTTCGAATGCCACTTTTTCGGTCAGAGACAGTACCTGAAAAAATAAAAGACTCTCCGATATAATTTGAATCAGATGTTATAGTGACAGACGGTTTATCACCTTCCAGTTTTATAATTAAGAGGTATATCAAAGAAATTGCCGCGAAAAGGGACAGCAGGATTAATAATGGAATTTTGAAGCTTTTCTTTTTATTTTTCAATTGGTTGCCATAAGAGTTAATCATCATTTTATTTTGCGCGGATAATAGCAGCTTGGATATGTGTAATCAAGCCAAACTTTTAATAAAGTTAGTTTCTTGACTTTTATAAGCCCAGACATTAGAAAATACCTAACAAATGCGATCGCTATGCATTCAGCCGTCATGGATATTTGCTCAACAATTTAAATACAGCTGCCGAATACAAAATATGAATAAAAAAATATCATCAGGAAACATAGAAATAGGGAAGGGCTGCGCTCTTGTTTTAATCGCAGGCCCTTGTGTAATCGAAGATTTCGAAACAACATTTGAAATAGCAAAAAGCTTAAAAAGCATCACGGAAAAAGCCGATTGTCCTTTTATATTCAAAGCATCTTATGACAAGGCTAATCGCACATCGATTAAATCATTCAGAGGACCGGGCTTAGAAGAAGGTCTTGAAATTCTTAGTAAGGTCAAGTCGAAACTGGACATTCAAATTTTGTCCGATGTTCATGATATAAGCGAAGTGTCTGAAGCATCTAAAGTGCTTGATATTATTCAGGTACCTGCATTTTTATGCCGGCAGACGGATTTTGTTTTAGAAGTGGCAAGATCAGGCAAGCCGGTGAATGTTAAAAAAGGACAATTCCTTGCTCCATGGGATGTCGCAAATATTGTAGAAAAAATCGTCTCAACAGGTAACAGGGAAATCATTATTACGGAACGGGGCTCAATGTTTGGTTACAACAACCTTGTTGTTGATTTTCGTGGGATAAGAATCATGCAGGAAACCACTGCCTGTCCGGTAATTTTTGATGCCACTCACAGTGTTCAGCTTCCAGGCGGTAGCGGGACCAGTTCGTCAGGTCAAAGAGAATTCGCACCGGTACTTGCCAGAGCTGCAGTGGCGGCGGGCGCTGACGGTATTTTTTTGGAAGTGCATCCTAACCCTGAGAAAGCCCTTTGTGACGGTCCTAATTCGTTGAGATTAGATTCACTCCAAGAGCTGCTTTCAGACTTGATGCACATTAAGAAAATAATTCATTAAAAAGGTAATTAAATGCAATCAAGACTTAAAGATATAAGGCTATTGCTGCTTGATGTTGACGGTGTATTAACCGACGGCAGCATTATTTATGATGATCAAAATATCGAGACAAAAGTATTTAATGTAAAGGACGGATTAGGAATAAGATTGCTTCTTAATGCCGGGATACAGGTTGGCGTTATCACCGGCAGAGCTTCCAAGGCCCTTAAAAACCGTTGTGCCAATCTTGGAATTGAAAATCTTTATGACGGAATACACGACAAAGTTTCGGCACTGGATACTGTTTTAAAAAAAACCGGTGTGAAAATAGGGGAAACCGCTTTTATCGGTGATGATCTACCGGATCTTTCGGTTTTAAAAAAAGTCGGGGTGTCGATCGCAGTGAGAGACGCAGAAGAAACTGTTAGAAAGCATGCGGACATCGTTACTAATGCAAAAGGGGGCGATGGGGCGGTCAGGGAAATTTGTGAAGCGATTTTAAAAGCAAAAGGCCTTTGGGAAGACATTATTGATTCATTTTTATAATCATATATGAAAAGATTTTCAAGAAAACTGAAGATCGGACTGTTTTTTGGTACAATTGTCGTTGGCTGCGTTATTTTTTTTGTGTTTATCGGCTTGCGGATGGTTAGAAATAGCCATGAAAAGCTTGTTTCCTCGATCAATTCCAATACAACCATGTCCATTGATAATGTCCATCAAACCGCAACAAGGGATGGGGTTAAGGAATGGAGCCTTGACGCAAGTTCGGCAGAGCTGATTGAATCAGGTAAAAAAGCGCTGTTTAAAAACGTATCGGTTATATTTTTTTTAAAAGATGATTCACGGGTGTTGATGACGGCAAAGGAGGGCATTCTCCAGACAGATACCAATGATTTAACGATCAATGGAAACGTAGTGATTAATAACAACAAATATAAGATTGAAACCGAAAAGTTGCATTATAAACATAATAGTCGTATGGTCAGTAGCGATGAATCAGTGAAGATTTCAGGGGAATTGATGACATTTAAGGCAGATGCAATGACATTCGACATGAAAACCAGTAAGATGCTTTTAACGGGAAATGTTAAAGGGACGATAAGTGGAAGTCTTTATAAATAATTATTCGAAACAGATTCAATATTTTCTATCAATTACAGCTTTTGCGGCTGTTTTGTTGATTCCCTTATGTATTTATCCGCAAGCAGGTGATAAATCTGATAACAAACTAGGTGATAAAGAAAAAGCAGATAAAAAAAATCCGATTCATATTGTTTCCGACCGAATGGTTGCCGATACAATTGAAAGGGTTGTGGACTTTAGTGGAAATGTTCGTATGACCAGCAGCGATTCAGTTATCACTTCCGATCAGCTCAAAATTTATTACAAAGAAGGAAGTTTCACAGGAAATTCTGCAGGCTCAAGTGAAGAGGCTATCAATAAAATTGTCGCCATTGGAAAGGTGGTGATTAATTTTGATAATAGGGTTGCAGTTGCTGAACATGCAGTATATACTACTGATAATGGAATTCTTATTCTTACCGGTAAAAAAGCAAAGATTACCAGCGACAAAGATTCGATTTCAGGTGAAAAAATTACACTTCACAGGCATGACGGACGTATTTTTGTAGAAAGTAGTAGCGAAGAACGTGTTAGAGTTGTGCTGGAGAATAAAGAGAAAGATTCTGTTTCAACTGATTAATGGCTACCCTTTTTCTTGAAAATCTTATTAAAAAATATCACGGCAGAAAAGTCGTCGACCAGGTTGAATTGAAGGTTGAAACAGGTTGCGTTGTCGGTCTTTTAGGCCCGAATGGTGCCGGTAAAACAACCACTTTCTTTATGGCTGTGGGGATGATAAAAGTCGATGGCGGTCGGGTGCTTCTGGATGATGAGGACATTACCGAGTTGCCGATGCATCTGAGGTCGAGAAAAGGCATAGGGTATCTACCACAGGAGGTATCCATATTTAAGAAACTGTCGGTCAGCGATAATATAATGGTTGTTCTTGAGATTCTTAATGTACCGGGAACGGAGAGAAGAAAACGGGCTGAAACCCTTTTGGATGAACTTGGCATCAGGCATCTTTCAGGCCAGAAAGCCGGTGTATTATCCGGAGGTGAAAGGAGGCGGCTTGAAATAACACGCGTTCTTGCCACCAAACCGTCATTTATTCTTCTGGACGAACCTTTTGCCGGTATTGACCCTCTGGCTATTATTGATATACAAAAAATTATAAAACATTTGACGGGTCGTGGTATAGGTGTTTTAATTTCAGATCATAATGTTAGGGAGACACTTGGTGTATGTGACCTTGCTTATATCCTAAACAATGGAAAGGTGATTGCGTCAGGTACAGCAGAAGATATTGCATCAAGTAAAACCGCAAGACAAATTTATTTAGGGGAGGAATTTACTTTATAACATGGTGCTTGAATTACGACAGCAACTCAAATTAACTCAGCAGCTTATTATGACGCCGCAGCTGCAGATGGCAATTAAATTGCTGCAGTTGTCAAAACTTGAACTCGTGGATGTGATTCAGCAGGAGATGGAGAAGAATCCGGCATTGGAAGAGGTACAGGATTTTGAACCGGATGAAATTCTTGAGAAAAAGCAGGACTCGGCCACTAATAGCGAATCCGAGGTTCAGGACGTAAAAATCGAGGAAAAGATTAAAGAGGATATTGACTGGAGCAATTATATTGATGAATACAATTCGCCGGGGCGAACTTTCTATGAGACGGAAAGGAGAGAAGCGCCTGCTTACGAAACGTTTATTGCAGAAAAGAAATCCTTAAAAGATCACCTGCTCTGGCAGTTTTTAATGACACTGCCCAATGAAGAGGACGAACTGATAGCAAGCCAAATAATTGGTAATATAGACAAGGATGGTTATCTGGGAGTCAGCCTAGAAGAGATAGTGCAGCAAACCGACAGCGCTCCTGAAAAAGTAGAAGAAGTAATAACTCTTATACAAACATTTGATCCTCCCGGTGTGTGCGCAAGGGATCTAAGTGAAAGCCTCATTATTCAGGCAAGCCAGCTTGGCATCACAGATTCGAATGTAATCAACATCATTAAGCACCATATTAAAAATCTTGAAAATAAAAATTACAAGGCCATTGCAAAGGACCTGAAAATCAATATCAACAAGGTGGTTGCCGCCGTTAATATTATAACGATGCTTGATCCCAAGCCGGGCAGACAATATTCAGACGAAGAACCACAGTATATTACACCTGACATATATGTTCATGAATACGAAGATGAATTTGTTATCCTTTTAAATGATGATGGCATGCCTAAGCTTCGAATTAATCCTTATTATAAAAAAGCGATTAGAAACAATGAAAAAATTAAAGGCGAAACCCGTGAGTATCTGCAAGATAAAATGAGATCTGCTGCATGGCTTATTAGAAGTATTCATCAGCGCCAGAAAACTATTTACATGGTAATGGAAAGTATTTTGAAATTCCAACATGATTTTTTTGAAAAGGGAATCGCTTATTTAAAACCAATGGTTCTTAGGGATGTTGCTGAAGATATTGAGATGCATGAATCAACGGTTAGCCGTGTTACTACTAATAAATACGCCTACACACCCCAAGGTATTTTTGAGTTAAAGTATTTCTTTAACAGTTCCATTAAAAGGGTTCATGGAGATGCCATTGCATCCACTAGTGTACAGGATAAAATCAAAAAAATAATTGATAGCGAAAATACAAAAAAACCGTATAGCGATGAAAAAATCGCTCAGCTTTTAAAGGAGGTAAATATTAGTATAGCAAGAAGAACTGTTGCAAAATATCGTGAAATGTTAGGAGTGTTGTCATCTAATAAACGAAAACAATTTTAGGGAGGTCAAAAAACTATGCAGACATCTGTAACCTTTAAGAACATAGACTCCTCCGAAAACTTGAAAACATTTGTTAGTGAAAAACTTAACCGGCTGGACAAGTTTCTCGACAATCCCGCCGAAGCCAATGTTGTGCTTTCGGTAGAGAAGTTTCGACATACTGCCGAGATAAATCTGAATGGAGACAGACTGACCATTAACGGTAAGGAAGAAACCGGAGATATGTATTCGGCTATTGACATGGTGCTGGACAAGCTTGAAAAACAGCTTAAGAAAAATAAACAAAAAACAAGAAAAAGGAGAACCTCTGCCAAGGCAAAGGGCAAAAATAAAGGACTTGCATTTGACAGCATGGTATATCCCGAGGAGCAGGAAAGACAGGTGCGGATACACAATATCGAATATAAACCCATGGATGTTGAAGAGGCTGTCATGCAGATGGATCTGATCGACAACCATTTTTTTGTGTTTACTAATTCACAAACTGAAAGAGTGAATGTGCTATATCGTCGTAAAGACGGCGATTTTGGATTGATTCAGCCGACAAGAAGCTGATTCAATAATATTTTGGTGGAGTTAAATGAAAATTCTAGATGTATTACATGAAGAAACAATTCTGGTTGATCTTCAGTCAAAAGACAAGAAAGGGATACTTGAAGAGCTTGTGGAGCCGGTTTCCGGGATTACAGGAATAAGCCATGAAGAACTTGTGAAGGTACTGATAGAGAGAGAGAGATTGGGAAGTACCGGTATAGATGGTGGGATCGGTATACCCCATGGAAAAATCAAGAATCTTGAATCACTTATCATGGGTTTTGGTCTTAGCCGGAGAGGTGTCGATTTTGACTCGATAGACAGACAACCGACATATATCTTTTTCCTTCTTTTTACTCCTGAAAATTCTACAGGGCTTCATCTGAAACTACTTGCACGTATTTCCAGATTGTTAAAAAAAGATGAGTTCAGGAAAAAGCTATTCAACGTAAGCAGTACGGAGGAGGTTATTACCGTCATAAAAGAAGAAGATGAAGAATTTTAGGTAGTTTTTGACTTATTGTGGACAATATAAAAATTACTATTGTTAGCGGACTTTCCGGCTCTGGGAAAAGCACGGCTATTGCCATGTTTGAAGACGCAGGCTTTTATTGTGTCGATAATATGCCGGTAGCTTTATTGCCAAAGTTTATGGAACTGCCATTCGACATCTCAAAGGGGTTTGCAGGTTTTGCCTTTGGCATGGACCTGCGAGAGAAAGATTTTAGCTTAAAATATCCTTCAGTTTTTGATAGCCTGAAAGACAAAGGATATTATCTGGATATCCTGTTTTTTGAAGCAGATGAAGAAATATTGATACGGCGTTTCAGCCAGACCCGGCGACACCATCCCCTGTCGGATGGCAAAGGGATACTTGAGGGTATAAGGTCGGAAAAGATCCAATTGGAAAGCTTAAGGCAGATTTCAAATAAAATTATTGATACTTCAAAGACAAATGTTCATGAACTGAAATCAATGCTTGCCGGCTATATTCAGGAGGCTGGGAATCGTGAAAGCATGCACATCAATATTATTTCGTTTGGCTTCAAAAATGGTTTGCCGCGTGATGCAGACCTGGTCGCAGATGTACGGCTATTAGAAAATCCATATTTTGTTCCGGAACTAACGCTTCTTGACGGTGAAACAGATAAAGTAAGAAATTATGTGCTCAGCAACGAGGTGTCACAGGTATTTATTAAAAAATATATTGATTTACTTGACTATTTGGTCCCGTTATATAAAAAAGAGGGAAAATCCCATCTGACCATTGCATTTGGATGTACCGGGGGTCGTCATAGAAGTGTTGTGGTCGCCCGTACTGTGTTTGAACATATCGCAAAACAATATAAGCAGGTTGAGATTATTCACAGAGATAAAGACGAATAGAAACAATACTGCTAAAGAGGTTTTATGACAGGAATAGTAATCGTAACACATAGCCGTCTTGGTGATGCTTTAATTGAAGCAGCTGAATTTATACTGGATTCAAAGCTTGAGGCCGTCACATCTGTTTCAGTAAACCTTAACGAAAATGCTGAAAAACTTCATAAGAATATTCTCGGCGGCATTGAAAAAGTGAATCAGAATAGAGGCGTGCTCATTCTGACAGACATGTTTGGAGGAACTCCATCCAATCTAAGTTATTCTTTTCTTGAGGAAGGAAGAATTGAGGTTTTGACGGGAATTAACCTTCCGATATTAATCAAAGCCCTTAACATCAGAGATAAAAAGAGCCTTGCTGATACAGCAAAGGAGCTTGAAGACTACGGCAAAAAGAGTATTTCCCTTGCCAGCGGTATACTAAAAGGAAACAAAAGGAGTTGAAACATTTAATAAAATTAATCAGACACATATTTTAAAAATGGGGGGCTAAAATGACTATAAAAATTGGTATCAACGGTTTCGGTAGAATTGGAAGGCTTGTTTTTAGAGTTGCGCTTGATAATCCTGAGGTTGAAGTTGTAGCGATAAATGATCTTTCCGATCCGGCAACAATTGCTTATTTGTTGAAATATGATTCTGTGCATGGCGTTCTTGACAAGAAAATTACTTCAGGAGATGACTACATTGAAGTAGATGGACAAAAAATTGTCGTTACAACCATTAAAGATCCTGCAAGCCTTCGCTGGGGCGAGTTTGGGGTTGATATTGCAGCCGAATGCACTGGTCTTTTCAGAGATAAGGAATCCGCATCAAAACATCTGGAGGCCGGCGCGCGCAAGGTGATCATTTCGGCTCCTGCCTCTGATCCTGATATTACTGTCGTTATGGGAGTCAACTCAAATCAGTATGATCCCGGAAAACATAACATTATTTCAAACGCTTCATGCACCACTAACTGCCTGGCCCCTGTTGCGAAAGTACTCCTGGAAAACTTTGGAGTGAAACATGGACTGATGACAACGATCCATTCCTATACCGGAGATCAGCGATTACTCGATTTCCCGCATAAAGACCTTCGGAGGGCAAGAGCAGCTGCTTTGTCAATGATTCCTACAACCACAGGCGCTGCAAAAGCAGTTTCACTTGTTTTACCTGAACTGTCAGGAAAACTTAACGGTCTTGCAATTCGAGTTCCAACACCCAATGTGTCGATAGTCGATTTAGTTGTTAAAATTGAAAAATCAGGGGCAACTGTTTCCGATATAAATAAAGCTCTTAAAGAAGCTTCAGAAAGTTCACTTTCAGGCATACTCGGTTATAGTGATCTTCCGCTTGTTTCAACAGACTTTAACGGATCTTCCCTGTCGTCAATCGTTGACGCCCAGACAACTTATGTGATGGATGATATGGTTAAGGTGTTGTCCTGGTATGATAACGAGGCAGGATATTCTACACGAATGGTTGATCTGGCGGCAATGATCGGGGCCCAACTGTAACCGGAAGGTATTAGGTTTTAGGCATTAGGTGTTGGAAGTTTAGGTATTACAAAGTGAAATATTAGTCTCAAAATATTGGAGATATTCAAATGGAAAACAGAAAACCTTTTATCGCCGGTAACTGGAAAATGTTTAAGACATGTCCTGAAGCAGTTGAGGCGGCAGAGAATCTCAGCAGGATTGTTGAGGGTGTGTCAGATGTCGATATAATGATTGCTCCACCATTTACAGCCTTGTCACCTGTTTCGGAGGCAATTCAAGGAGGAGTTGTTAAGCTGGGTGCCCAGAACATTTTTTGGGAAGATGAGGGCGCTTATACCGGTGAAATTTCAGCTAAAATGCTTTTGTCTACCGGATGTTCCCATGTCATTATAGGGCATTCTGAACGCAGACAGTACTTTGGCGAAACTGATGAAACCGTTAATAAAAAAATCAGAGCTGCTATAAAAAGTGAACTTATACCCGTAATGTGCGTTGGGGAGACGGAAAATGAAAGAGATGAAGATAAAACATTTTCTGTACTTGACAAACAGGTAAAAAAGGGGTTAGAAGATTTCCTTTTAGATGATTTGAAGTCTCTGATAATTGCGTATGAGCCGGTGTGGGCAATCGGAACGGGAAAAACAGCGACAACGGATCAGGCTCAGGAGGTTCACAGCTATATACGATCTGTGGTCAGGGATAGCTTTGGATCGACTCTTGCCGAAGGAATTAGAATTCTTTATGGGGGGAGTGTAAAGCCTGGTAATATCGAGGAGTTAATGGCAATGCCGGATATTGATGGTGCGCTTGTGGGTGGAGCGAGTCTTGATCCTGAAACATTCGGCAAAATTGCGATGTATTAATAAAATTCATCCGGAAACTTATTTTGGTCATTTTCGGTCGTTTTCAGATGGATAAACAATGGAAATATACGGAAAAAATAATTTATGTCAATTTTTATCATACTGATACATGTCATTGTGTGCCTGGCATTAATTATGATAGTGCTGCTTCAGACAGGGAAGGGCGCTGATATGGGCGCTGCCTTTGGCGGCGGTGCCAGCCAGACACTATTTGGCAGTACGGGAGCATCGACGTTTTTGAGCAAGGCAACAACAGTTGTAGCAATTATTTTTATGTTTACTTGTTTTGTTCTCGCCTATATGTCTTCACATAAAAGTGCGCCATCAATTATGCAGGATGTGAAAGCACCGGTTGAACAATCGGCATCTGCGACCGCCGGTTCCGGAGACCCGGAAAGCACTCCGGTCAATGCGGAATAGATGTTAAACGCGCTCAATGTGCCGAAGTGGTGGAATTGGTAGACACGCAGTGTTGAGGGCGCTGTGGGGAGACCCGTGCCGGTTCGATTCCGGCCTTCGGCACCATTTGATAATAACCTGCTGTTAATACAACAGGTTATTCTATGCTTTCTGTGCTAAAACCCCTTCATTTCATCTCTCTTACACACCTATCTTTCATCTCTCATATAATACGTAATTTAACTAAGTAATTACTAATTGACAAACTAGCATTTACTTGTAACATAAATTTTGTTTTAGTAGATCCAGCCTAAAAACCTGCCATTTTTTTTATGATGATAAAACGATAAATTCAACTCCTCCTGAGGCAGGAGCTCACAAGCCACAGATCTTAACAGGAATAGCCGAGTATCTGTTATTGGACAGAGAAAAAGAGACGTGTAAGATATAAGTTTGAAAATGGAGTTTCGGTTGTGCTCGGAGACTCTACGAATAACAAAAAGCGTATTGGGAGAAATAGCATGCCTTCGATTCCAGAACTTGAAGCCATAAGAAAAGCACAAATACTGGAAGCAGCTCTTTTTACAATTGCTGAAAATGGATGCGCTAATGTTACAATGGATGACATATGTAAAGCAGCCGGCCTTTCAAAAGGAGGACTTGCGCATTACTATCATTCAAAAAAAGATCTTTTTTACGCAGTGTTCGAAGAATTTTTTGATCAGATATTTAAGCGATCCAGGGAAACCATGGCACAAAAGGATGACCCCCTGGAAAAACTGCTTTCATTCGATTGGCTTTACGATCGCACAGACCCTGATGCACCTCTCGCTTATCCGATTTTGTTCGATTTTTTATCAATCACTGTACATGATGATCAATATAAAAAATTGTATCATGAATGGATTTGTAACTGGGTTGTCCTACTAAGTGATGCGCTGAAACAAGGGATTTCAGATGGACTTTTCCCTGACCTTGACGTTGAAAAAACAGCTCGAACCATATCTTCAATATATAATGGCATTGCAACACGATGGTATCTTGATCATGAATCTCATTCGACTGAGTGGGCTATTGATGCATTCAAACGGTCAATAACAGGACTTCTATACACATATGCTAAAAAATAATAAGACATGTAAGGGCGCTAATATGGCTCTATTGGACGAGTTAGAAATTTAATCGTTGAAGGGCTCTCCACCTGATGGTAACCAGGATTTGTTTTCCAGAATACCCAATCTGCAAAATGCGAGGCCGTGCCACGACCGCGGGATTCTTCCTCTTGCATCTCCATGATCTCCAAACAGCAACCGAGCAAGCCCGCCGCTGAACAGCATTATTGATATATTGAGAAATTGCAAACTGTCAAATTAATTGAAATTATAGCTGATATAATCTGGATATATGAAAAGCGCAGCGCAATCAACAGGTTTTTCAAATTTTAATCGACTGTGATTTCAATCGAATATCGCATGGAAATTCTGAACTGATATTTGCCGGATTGTTGGAGATATCTGTAATAGAACGATCTGGTTTCATTGAGATGGATTTCTGAAAAGCACAACCTCAGCAAGTTTTGAAAATCTTGTGATCTGCAAAATAAATGTAAAAATCCCCAGAGATCGATTTTGCTATTTTTGACAGATAGGAATTGCAAAACACGAACTTTAATTTTCCATTTTCTCTGACATTTGAATAGAATCCATGAAGGTTGGTATTGACATTACTCAAGCATCAGAGATTATAAAGAGGGATAGCTATGGTAGTGATAACTTCACGCTTATTTCCCAATCCAAATCTCCATCAGCCTGAGTTGCATCCACATAATTGTTTCCAGAATCTAATACAACACGGAAAGTGTAACTGCCTATACCATCTATCGGGCGAATGACATTTAGAGCATTATTAGGGCAAACCTCATTGTAGTCGGCATAAAGATGGGTTGTTATTAAAAGAGAATAGGCACCCGTAATATCTTTACTGCCATCAACTTCTACTAAGACATACCCCTCTGAACTAATCTGGCACTCTTTTTCTTCAGGACTGCCGGGAAAATAAGTAACAGAACCTGAGCGGGTAGCTTGAAATCTCCCTGGAGATTTATCTTTTATATTTGCAATACCAGTGCTGCTGTCCACTGTCTCGGCAAGGATTTGAACTACGCCTTCGACATTTATGGACACCTGGGATTCATAGGGGGGAGTAGGCCCACCTGTTGAACTCATGGCTTCTGATGCTGA